>DATCFQ010000425.1:0-4697 GCA_036509495.1 Caulobacteraceae bacterium | reverse complement strand
CGATGGCCTCTACCAGCGGATAGTCGGATATAGTCTGAACGAAGATAGCCCGGTTGCTGTGGCGCGGCGTGGCGGTGAGGTCGAACTGAGCCGACAGCCGGCCGCCTTTGCGTTGCAGGCCCCGGTGCAGGTCTTCGATCTGCTTCCACCAGTCCGTATCGCGGCGGACGTGGTGCGCCTCGTCGTTCAACACCAGAAGGTCCGGCACGGTACGGACGATCACGCCGAGGTCCACGGTCGAATCGGTGGTCTTCGCCACCGGCTTCTTGCCGAGGAAGAAGTCCGTCAGGTCCGCATCGTCGGCGGAAGGCGCGCTGTCGCCTTCCCGCACCCGGTGGATGTTGGTCAGGAACAGGTTGCCGCTTTCGCCGACGTGGCCGAGCTGATCCTGCACATGGACGGTAAGCTGGAAATCGTCCGACCAGGACCGACCCTCATAGCCGTTCGGCGGGATCAGGGGGTCGGTGTGGAAGATCCGATTGCCTTCGAAATCCAACAACAGCCGGTCCAGCACGATGATGTTCGGCGCGACCAGAAGGATGTTGGTCGATAACGGCGAACCCGTCTCATAGAGTTTGTGGAAGTAGGACCAGGCGATGAGAAGGCTCATCACCTTGGTCTTGCCGGCGCCGGTGGCGAGCTTCAGGACGTAGCGGGTCCAGTCCTCATCGAACATGCCGAGCGACACCGCGCCGGAGCTGTCGAAGCGGATCAGGCTGAAGGGGTCGCGCGCCGCTTCCACCTCATAGAGCCACACCGCGCTTTCCACAGCCTCGCGCTGCGCGAACCGCCACGAGAACAGTGTCGGCCCGTCCGCGCCATAGATGAAATGGTCTCGGTCGAACCAGTAGTGCAGCAGGGCGCGGGTGGTGTCGCTGGCGCCGGGATAGCCCCCCGCGCGCCATTTGAAGACGCCACGGCGCACCTTCTCCACCAGGGGCGGAATCAGCTTGGCGGCGCCCATTTCGGGGTCCAGCAACTCGTCGCCGGGATACCAGCGAATATCGGGATGCAGGATCGCGCACGGGTCGGTGGGGAAGTCGGGCCGGAGCGCCACCCCTAGACCTCCACCCCGATCACCTTGGTGGTGTCGTTGCCGAAGATATCGATCACCTTCACCGCGATCGCCTTGCGGCCCGGCGTGTCATAGGCGTGCGGCGCGCTGACCAGCTCGAGCGCGCGATCTTTGCGCGTGCGGAACGACTGCCACTCGTTCTCGAAGATATAGCGCCCGGTCCACTGAGGGACATGCTGCGTCGAGCCATCCGGCCGCGTCACGGTTTCGTAGACCGTCTCGGGCTTGGACGCGTAATCGAAGTCCACCGCCCAATAGTCGATCCAGTCGGTCCACTGCTTGGTCAGCACCTCGCGCGCGACCTCGCCCGACTTCGCTTTGGTGATTTTGACCACTTGGCCTTCGACCACCGTCACCTTCGAGCCACCGGGCTTCAGCGCCCCGATCAGCTCGGCCAAATCGTCCTGACGGTAGGACACGCCGAAGTCCGTCAGGGTCACACGGACTGTGCGCTGGCGCTTGTCGAAGACCTCGGCCCGAGCCTCCAGATAGGCCAGATCATAGAAAACGACCTGCCCGGCCTTGACCGCGCGCGTGTCGAACACGTCCTTGGGTATCCAGCGCAAAGCGACTGTGACGCCCTTTGCCTTGGCCTTCTCGACCAACTGCGGCGCCAGCCCCATCTCGAATTCGAAGCCGAGCACGTCCACCCGGCCGACGTTCATCGCCCGCGCGGCGGTCACAGCCTCGTCCACCACGCCTTCGGTCACAGGCGCGTCCACCGGCCCGACCAAGACCATGGCTCCCGCCTTCATGCCGTGGAACGGCGGTGACTGCTCCACCGGCTGCGCCTGATAGGCCTGAAGGATCAGCGCGACATAACGGGCCTCTTTGTCGGCCGCGACGCGAGCGCGCTCCGTCTCGGGCAGGGTAGGGTCAATGCCGGCGAACCATTGGCGTTCGTATTTGCCGAGGTTCAGGATTTCGAAGGCGCGATAAGGTCTGCCCTCGGCCTTGAGTTCGCGCTGCACCCCGATCAGCCGCTTGCGGCTGGTGTGGATGGCGAAGCGGCCGAGGTCCGAGCCAATCCACTTGCGCCCCAGCTTCTCGGCCACGGCGAGCGTGGTCCCCGAGCCGCAGAAGAAATCTGCAACTAGATCGCCTGGGCTGGAGCCGATGCGGATAACGCGATCAATGATCGACTCAGGCTTCTGAGTCGGATAATCCGCGCGTTCGGATGACGGTAACTGCTTAGCATCGAGCCATATAGTGCCTATTCTGGAACCGCTGCTTTCCTCTAGATATTTCTTATAGGATAGAACTCCGGTTTCCGACTCGGATATCAGGTCATTAGCGCTCATCGCATCGAGCGTAGAGTGCCGAAAGCGCCAATGATTTCCAGAGAGTGGCTTCACTCCTCTCCATGCGTCACCGGTTTCGCCTCTCCTTATGCCCGGAGCATGTAATGGCAGAAGTCGGTACTTTCGACCGTCCGACTCCTCATAGCGGTACGCGGCCTCTACATACTCTACCCTGAGATCGGAAAAAACCTCATTAAACGCGTATTCCGGGGATTTCGCGTACATGAATATAGTATCATGAACATTGCTTAAAGAGTTACTTGTGAAATTCTTGGAGTTACACTTTTGCCAAACGATCTCGTTTATTAGCGCATCACGGTCAAATATCTCGTCCATCACCGCCCGAACAAATGGTCCCGTCCTATAGTCTATGTGGACAAAAATTAGGCCTGTAGGCGCAAGTAGATCGTGTATTATTCTCAGCCGCTCTGAAATCATGGATAGGAAGCTGTCAGCACCGCGTCCCCAGGTATCGCGGTAGGCTACTTCTTCCAATAGCGACGGCTCTTTCTCCAGGAATTCCCCACCGATCTCCAGGTTTATTGTGAAATCTGCCCCAACATCGAACGGCGGGTCGATGTAGACCAGCTTGAGCCCTCCCGCAGCCTCGATCTCCCTCCGCAGTGGTCCGCCCTTCAGCGAAGCCAGCACCAGCTTGTTGTCGCCCCAGATCAGCTTGTTCGACCATCCGCCGGACTGGCGGCCGCCGGCTCCGACGCTGAAGAGGTCGCCGGTCCCGAGCGCGCCCAGGTTGGCTTCCGCGCGAGGCTCGTCGATTTGCTCGATGGACTGGAACGGTAGAACGACGCTGGTGACCTCTATGGTCTTGCCGGGCCAGATCAGTTCGGCTTCGCGCGGTTCCCGGAACAGGCGGAAACGATAGTCATCGGGAAGCGGCTCGCCGGCGTCGATCAGCGCCTTCAGCTTGGCCTTTTCATCCGCCGTCAGGTCCACCAGCCGCCCCTGCCGCGATTCACGCACCTGCGGAGCTTAGCGACCGCCAAGGATTTGGCGAGGGTGGCGCCGCGCTTCGATACGGCGAGCCATGGTGCAACGCGGCTAAAGCGTCGCCACCAGCGCCTTCAGCTCCGCTAGCCGGTCAGTGCGATCCGATCCGGCGCGGGCGCCTATGCCGCGCATTACGTCCGCCTTTTCGTGATCGTCCAGATGGCCGTAGCTGCTAAGGCTGGTGTGGATGCTGTCATGGCCCATGTTCTGGCTCCAGGCCTTCAGCTCCTTCATGGAAAGCCCCAGCTCGTAGCCGTGCCGCATGATCGTTTGGCGCAGGCTGTGCGGGTTGTAATAGGGCAGGTCAGCGCCCTCGAAGGCAGCGCGGAAAATGCGCCGGATCGGGTCGGCGTTCGCCCACGGCTCGCGCGTGAGCCCCATCGGCCCCAACACTCCTTCAGCATTGCAGCCGGTGAGGGTGGCGGGGAACAGGGGGTCGTCCGGACTGAATAGGTGGACGGTGGCCAGCTCCTCCTTCCAGGCGTCCACAATCGCCTCCGCGTCTCCGCCCACCGGGTAGAAGTCGGAAATGAACGTCTTGCCGCGCTTCGTCGCCATTTGGCGGGCGTCCTGAAACAAGGTCCGGCGGGTCATATCCAGGTGGTGCAGCCGGATCGACGCCGCCGCGCCGTCCCGCGCTCCGGTAAGAAGGATCAGAGACACCACCGCCCTATCACGCCGCTGATAAGGGGTTTGCGTCGGCATGGCGGCCAGCACGTGGTGGACCTGCTCCAGCGACGGGGCCGGCCGCGGACGGCGGGCGGTGGCGACCCGGGCGTCATTGGCGCTGGTCTTGAAATAGGCGGCGTCAGCGAACTTGACGCTCCGGCGATAGCCACGCTCGCGGGAAAGCCACTCGAAGAAGCCCTTCAGGTGCCGAAGGATGCTGTAGCGGGTGGAGGTGCTGAGCGGCCTGCCGGCGGCGGTGGTCTGCTTCTCAAGAGCCTTCTTGAAGCTGATCGCCTGTTCCAGGTTGAAGCTCGAAAACGGCTTGTGGCCGTTGTGCGCCTCGAAGCGGGCGAGCGCCGCCGCGACCTGTTGCGCAGTCTCTTCGTCCCGGCCTTCGGCGTGCTCCAGCCAGCGGAGGTAGTTGCGTTTCGCGACCTCGTTTTCGGGGTTGGCCTTGGCCATGTTCGGGACGTCCTTCGTCAGTGACAAATCAGGGAGGGGCGGGCGCTATCGTCTAATGTCCCGCCGCGGAGCGTTGCTTGGCAGGTTGAATCCCGCCGCCGCCGGTCCTGCCTTTCCCATCCGGCGATACATCCACCCCCCGCAATCGGGGCAAAGGCCTCGAAGGTTCGGCGGCCGTCCTT
>DATCFQ010000424.1:0-2366 GCA_036509495.1 Caulobacteraceae bacterium | reverse complement strand
CGCCTGCCACAACGCGTTTCCGGGGATGACCACCCTGCCCTGCCTGTCGTTCCAGTCCGCGATCGACGCCGTGCGCAAGGCCGGCGGCCGAGCGGTGCTGACCGACCCTGATTTGCCGTCCGGCTCCGATCGGGTGCATGCCGCGCTCGCCGAACTCGATCCGCACCGGGAACACGACGTCGTGGTCAACCTGCAAGGCGATTTTCCCACCTTGGACCCCGCCGGTCTGCGCCTGGTCGTCACACCGCTGGCCGACCCGAACGTGGACATCGGTACCCTAGTGGTGCCGATTCGCGACGAGATCGAGGCGACGACGGTGTCCTTCGTCAAAACCGCCTGCGCGTTCGAGGATGGCCAGACCATCGCCCCGGCACTCTACTTTTCCCGCCAGCCGATCCCCTGGGGCCTCGGCCCGCGCTGGCACCATGTCGGAATCTACGCCTATCGCCGGACGGTGCTGGATCGCTATGTCTCGCTGCCGCCAAGCCCGCTGGAACGGCGCGAACAACTGGAACAACTGCGGGCGCTGGAGAATGGAATGCGGATCGCCTGCGTGCGCATGGAACACGGCCCGTTCGGGGTCGACACCGCCGAGGACCTGGAGCGCGCCCGCGCGCTGGTGCCGCATTCATGACTGGCAAGATCGCTTTCCAGGGGATGCCGGGCGCCTATTCCGACCTCGCCTGCCGCAACGCCTATCCGGGGATGACCACCCTGCCCTGCCTGTCGTTCCAGGCTGCGATCGACGCCGTGCGGGAAGGCCGGGCGACCCTCGGCATGCTGCCCTGTGAGAACAGCCTCGCAGGCCGCGTCCCCGACATCCACCATCTGCTGCCCGAGTCCGGCCTGTTCATCGTCGGCGAGCAATTCCAGCGCGTCGAGCACTGTCTGCTGGGCGTCAAGGGCGCCACCATCGCCGACATCCGCAAGGCCCATTCCCATACCGTCGCGCTCGGCCAGGTGCGCCGCATCATCGCCGACCTGAACCTGACCCCGGTGGTCGAAGCCGACACCGCCGGCGCCGCGCAGCTTGTCGCCGAGTGGGGCCGCAAGGAAGACGCCGCCATCGCGTCCTCCCTCGCCGCCGAGATCTACGGCCTGCAAATCCTGCGCGCCAACGTGGAGGACGCGGCCCACAACACCACCCGCTTCTACGTCGTGGCGCCCCGGGCCGCCGAGGTCGATCCCGCCACACCCCGCCTGATGACCACCTTCGTCTTCCGCGTCCGCAACGTCCCCGCCGCGCTCTACAAGGCGCTGGGCGGTTTCGCGACCAACGGCGTCAACATGACCAAGCTGGAAAGCTACATGATCAACGGCGAATTCGCCGCCACCCAGTTCCTGTGCGACGTCGAGGGCCATCCCGAACACACCGGCCTGCGCAACGCGCTGGATGAATTGTCGTTCTTCTCCACCGAGGTCCGCGTCCTGGGCGTCTACCCGATGGCATCGTTCCGCCTCACCCAGGAAGACGGCGCCCAGGGGGACCACGCCTGATGGACGACATCCGGGTCGAGTCGCGAGACGGCTGGCGCCGCCTCACCCTCAACCGCCCGGCCAGGCTGAACGCCGTCAATGCCGAGATGCTGACCCGCCTGCTGGCCGCGATCGACGCGGCAGAGGCCGATCCGTCCTGCCGCTCGGTCATCCTGACCGGCGCCGGCCGCGGCTTCTGCGCCGGCCAGGACCTCGGCCCCGACGTTACCCCGGGCCCAAACGGCCCCCCCGACCTGGAAAAACTCGCCGACACCTTCCACCACGAAGTCGTGCGCCGCATGCGCGGGTCGCGGTTACCGTTCATCTGCGCGGTGAACGGCGTGGCGGCCGGCGCCGGCGCCAGCTTCGCCCTGGCCGGTGACATCGTGCTGGCAGCACGGTCGGCCACCTTCGTACAGGCCTTCATCCGCATCGGCCTGGTGCCCGACACCGGCGCCAGCTTCTTCCTCACCCACCTCATCGGCGACGCCCGCGCTCGGGCCCTGGCCATGCTGGGCGACGCGATCGACGCAGACACCGCCGAACGCTGGGGCATGATCTGGAAAGCCGTCGACGACGCCGCCCTCACCACCGAATCCGAGGCCCTGGCAACCCGCCTCGCCAACGCCCCCGCCGGTGCCCTGGCCGCCATCAAGACGATGTTCGCCGCCGCCCCGGGCAACACGCTGCACCAGCAACTCGACCTGGAAGCTCGGCTGCAAGGCCAGGCCGGCCGCTCCGCCGATTTCGCCGAGGGCGTCCGCGCCTTCCAGGAAAAACGCCCGCCCCGGTTCAGCGGATAGCCCCATCCCGCTTCAGGGCGCGTCTATAACCAGCATAAGGCTTCGTGGATAAATAAGTGCTTCGATGTTGGCACGATCACCCAGTTC
>DATCFQ010000423.1:0-7219 GCA_036509495.1 Caulobacteraceae bacterium | reverse complement strand
CGGCCCGTGCGGTGCGGTCGAGCTGGTAGAAATAGTCCGTCACCCCGTCCGGATCGTTGAGCCAGACGGTCTTCAGCCCCGGGAAGCCCTTCAGGCCGCCGAGCGGCGTCTGCACCGTCACGTGTTCGGCCAGGGCCCGGGCGTTCATGTCGTCGATGTTCTTGATCACATACTGGATGCCGGCGCTGCCGGTGTCGGCGGGCAGGCCCTTGCCGACCGACCAGAGATCGATGGTCGTGGTCCCATGGCGGAAGGGGTGCTTGGTCACGCCCAGGAAGGCGTCGTGCTCGGGCGGCAGCTCGTCCAGCCCGACAAAGTCGCGATAGAAGGCCTCGCTGCGCTTCAGGTCGGAGGCGTTGATCCCGACCGTCACGCTGCCATACGCCTCCGGCGGCGCGCCGGGGGCCACGATCAGCTCGACATTGAACCCGCCCGGATCCTTGACCAGGGCCGCCTTGCGGCCGCCGCCGATGGCCTTGAACTCAGGCGCCGGATAGCCGTGGGCCTTGAAGGCCTGCACCAGCGCCGCCTCGTCGGGGAAGGTCAGGGTGATCAGGCGGATGCCGGTGGCGTCGTTGAGCGCCCCGCCCGGATGGTACTGACGGCCCTGGCTGAGGCCGCTGGCCAGCTTGATCTGGCCGGTCCCCACCTTGAACAGCAGCATCTGCTGGTTGCGGCTGAGCTGGATCGGCGTCAGGGCCTGCAGGCCCAGCACCTGGTTGTAGAACTCGACCATCTTGTCGCGGATGTCGGGCGAGAAGCGCCGGAAGATGTTCATCGAGGGCTGGGCGAACGCCGGCCTGGCCGGCTGCACGTTGGCCGGCGGGGTGATCGGCTGAGCCAGGGCGGGGCCCTCCAACGCCAGGGCGGCGGCGAGAAGGGCGGCGTTCAGCATCTTGGGCATGGTGGGTCTCGCGCTCTAGTTCGGCAGGGCGAAGGCGATCAGGGCCTGGTCGTTGTCGGGCTTGCCGTCGGGCCCCTTCTGGCCGGCGCCGGCGGCGGAGACGACCGCCACGTACTGGCGGCCATCCTTGCCACGGTAGGTGATGGGCAGGGCCTGGGCGCCGTATTCCAGCTTCTGGGTCCAGAGTTCCTTGCCGGTCTTGGAATCAAAGGCGCGGAAGCGATGGTCGTCCGTGCCGCCGATGAACACCAGACCGCCGGCGGTCACGATCGGACCGCCCAGTTCGTTATAGCGACCGGTATCCTGCTTGCCGGCCGGCAGGTCGTCGCTGACCCCCAGCCGCGTCTGCCAGACGATGTCGCCGGTGTTGGCGTTGACGGCGAAGAGACGCCCCCACGGCGGCTTGATGCAGGGCAGGCTCACCGTCTTGCCATCGGCGTCCTTGTAGCTGGCGTTGAAGCCGGTGTAGGCGCCCGGGCCCGAGAGGCTGGCGCGGTCGTAGAGCTGCGGCGAATCCTCGTCGCCGCGGCCGTAGTTCACGTGCGGCTTGCGCTTCTCGATGAAGCCGATGGCCGCCTGTTCGGAGGTGTTGATATAGAGCAGGCCCGTGGTCGGATCGGCCGCCGTGCCGCCCCAGTTGGAGCCGCCATTGGAGGGGATGCGGATGGTGGCCTTCAGCTTGGTCTTGCCGGGGTCATAGAGCCAGAAGGGCGAGAACGGACCGCCGTTCCAGAAGCCGCCGTACTTGTCGAGCAAGGCGTGGCAGGCGGCCGAATGCTCGGCGTTGGTGTCTTGCGGCGAGACCACGTCGGCAGGCGTCCAGGCGCTGCGCACCAGATGCCCGGGCTTCACCGGGATCGGCTGGGTCGGCGAATACCATTCGCCCGGCACGTCGGCGTGCGGGACCGGCGTCTCCTTGACCCCGAACACCGGTTTGCCGGTGTCGCGATTGAGGATGTACATGAAGGCCGGCTTACCGGTTTCGGCCAGGGCTCGGATGGTCTTGCCGTCCTTATGGATGTCGACCAGCGTCGGCGGCGCCGGCAGGTCGGAATCCCACAGGTCGTGGTGGATGGTCTGGAAATACCACTTCAGCTTGCCGGTCTCCGGATCGACCGCAACGATCGAATTGCCGAACAGGTTCGCGCCCGGGCGGTCGCCGCCATAGTAGTTGGGCGAGGGTCCGCCGACCGACATGTAGAGCGTGTTGGTCTGCTCGTCGGCGTTCATGTACCAGACCCAGACATTGGTTCCCGAGCGGCCTTTCCAGCCGTTGTCCAGCCAGGTCTCGTGGCCGACTTCGCCAGGGCGCGGCACGGTGTGGAACACCCACTTGGGGGCGCCGGTGATGGCGTCGAAGGCGCGGGTGTCGCCGGATGGGCCGATCGGCATCTCGGCCACCTGGGCCCCGATGATCAGCACGTCCTTGTAGACCGTCGGCGGGCCGCCGTCGGGCGGGTCAAGCAAGACCTTGCCGTCCTGGCCAAAGCTCGCGACCGTCTGGCCGGTCCTCATGTCGATGGCGACGAGGTCCTTGCCGTCGGAATAGTAGAGCCGGGGCGGGTGATCCTTGTCCCCGGGCCAGTAGGACACGGCGCGGCGCGCGACGCCCGTCTCCAGGGGATGGCGCCAGATCTCCTGGCCGGTCGCCCCATCCACCGCGACGATGGCCTTGCCGACCGGCATGTAGAGCACCCCGTCGACGGCCAGGGGGGTGGTTTCGTTGACCAGCGCGCCGCCGCCCTGCGGGGCCACCTTGAACGACCAGGCGGTGGTCAGCTTGGCGACGTTGGCGGCGTTGATCTGGGTCAGGGGAGAATAGCGGTCGCCCTTCATGTCGCGGGCGAAACGCGTCCAGTCGCCGGGCGCGACCTCGGCCCTGGCGGCCTGGGCGAGCGCCGCCGACGACATCAGGGCGGCGCCCAAGAGCAAAGCCAGCCGAGTCCGCATGCCGCGGCCCTCCCGAATATGAGCGTTTCTGGCGGAGGCCCGATCGTCGCCGCTGCTTTGGCGGAAGCCTAGTCGCTCCATCGCGCACGGGCAAATGGTTGTGACCGGAAACCGTGGCCAGCGTCAACCTTTTGTCCCCCGTTCGCCGGACGGAACGCACCCGCGCGCGCGCCGTTGAAAGCCAAGCTCCGGCTTTCCAGGCCTCGCACCAGGCGAGGGGCGGACACGAGCCGGGCAGAAAGGGGAACGACCATGCGCTCCATCCTGCTGTTCTTCATCGGCGTGCCGATCCCGATCATCCTGCTGCTGGCGATGTGCAGCCACCACTTCTGAGAAGGAGCGTCATCATGACCGACCAAATCCTCTCCGTGGCGGCCCCGCCGGGCGTCCTGCCGCAACCCGCGATCTCCTGGTCCGCCGTGTGGGCCGGCGCGGTCGTCGCCCTGGCGTCTTCGCTGCTCCTGACCCTGGCGGCCGCGGGCGTCGGCTACGACACCGGCCTGCCTGGTATCGCCACCAGGGCCTCGCTGAAGGCCTTCGACCCGATGGTCGGCGCAGTCGCGATCGTGGTGCAGGTGCTGTCGGCCGCGCTCGGCGGCTATGTCGCCGGTCGCACCCGCACCGTCTGGACCAATCTGCACGACGACGAGAGCCATTTCCGCGACACCGCCCACGGCCTGATCGTTTGGGCCGTGGCCACGCTGGCCGGCGTGCTCCTGGCCGCGACGGTGCTGGCGCCCTACGCCGACGCCCTCGCCGCCGCCGCGCCCCAGCCGGCTGTGGTCCCCACCGCCGCCGAAGCCCAGCGCGCCGCCGGCATCGCCGCCCAGGCGTCGCTGTTCCTCGCCATCGGCATGTTGCTCAGCGCCTTCGTCGCCGCCGTCGGCGCCCGGATCGGAGGCCTCCGGCACGAGGAGATGCACCTCGAGCTGCGCAGCTGAAGCGACAGCTCTGCATTGATCGCTCGCGATGTCGTGATAGGTCTGCGGGGTGACCTTTCCGCCGGCCGCAGGGCCGCATCGCGGAATCCGTGGGAGGAGAAGCTCGAAATGAAGAAGACCCTGACTGTCCTGCTCGCCGTGAGCGCCGTCGCCGCCATGGGCCTTTCGGCCTGCAAGAAGGCCGACAACACCGCCGCGGCCGACTCCTCGGCCGCCGCCGCCGAATCCTCGGCTGCGGTCGCGCAATCGGCCGCCGCCAGCGCCTCGGCGTCCTCGGCCGTGGCCTCGTCGTCCGCGATGGCGGCGACCGCCGCCGCTGCGCCGGCGTCTTCGGCTCCGTAAATCGGCCTAAGGCCGAAATCGAACGACGGACGAAGTCGTCCGAGAGGCCCGGCCATCGCGCCGGGCCTTTGTCGTTTCGCCCCTCCCCGTTCATCCCGGCGAAGCCGGGAACCAAGCCTTTTTCGACGACGAAGTTCACGAAGGCCTTCGTGTCCTTCGTGAACTTCGTGGTTCCTCTTCAACTCGCCGCCGACCTGTCCTGGATTCTCCGCTTTCGCGGGGATGAGCGGAATAGGGGACTGGGGGTTGGGAGTCGCTAAGCGTCCCGGTCCCTGAGCGCTTCGTCCGCGAAAGCCTCCACCTCCTGGGCCGTGGCCGTATCGGCCGGTTCGCCCTGCCGCAGCAGCAGGTCGCGGACCTCCGCCAGGGTGGCCTCCAGCCGCTCGAGCAGCGCCAGCAGCCGGGTCTCGTATGGGCTCACGCTGTGCTCCGATCCGGGCCAGGGCCGCGCCGACGCTGACTAAAAGCAACGCCAAGCCTAGGCATTCGGTTCGAAAAAGCGCCCAGTGCTCGAGCCGAGCCGCGCTCGGATCAAATTTGCGGCTCCGAGGGGAACCCGCTGCCCGTTCCGCGCCTTTCAGCTTAGCGGGAACGGGGGGCTTCCGAGGTCCCTCAAACGAGGACTACACAGTGAAAATCGCGCAAGTTTCGCCTCTGTACGAGGCGGTCCCTCCCAAGTTCTATGGCGGCACGGAGCGCGTGGTGGCGCACCTCTGCGACGCCCTCGTCGAACTCGGCCATGAGGTCACCCTGTTCGCCAGCGCCGAGGCCGAGACCAAGGCCCGCCTGGTGGCGGTGCGCGATCAGGCGATCCGGCTGGATCCCGCCCCGCTGAAGTCCGATCTCGCCTCGCACATCTCCATGGTGCACGAGGTGCGCCGCCGCGCGGACGCCTTCGACATCATCCACTTCCACACCGACATGATCCACTTCCCGTTCTTCGAGGACGTGGCGAACAAGACCCTGACCACCCTGCACGGGCGGCTCGACCTGAAGGACCTCGCCGACGTCTATCGCCGCTGGCCGCAGTTTCCCCTGGTGTCGATCTCCGACGACCAGCGCCGGCCGCTGGCCCGGGCCAATTGGGCCGGCACGGTGCTGCACGGGGTGCAGACCGACCTCTATCGCTTCGGCGACGGTTCGGGCGGCTATCTCGCCTTCCTCGGGCGCATCTCGCCCGAGAAGGGCCCCGACCGGGCCATCGCCATCGCCAAGGCCCTGAACATGCCGCTGAAGATCGCCGCCAAGGTGGATCCGGCCGACCGGGCCTATTTCGACGAGGTGATCGAGCCCCTGCTGCACCATCCGCTGATCGAGTTCATCGGCGAGATCGGCGACGCCCAGAAGCCGGCCTTCCTCGGCGGCGCGCGGGCCTTGCTGTTCCCGATCAACTGGCCCGAGCCCTTCGGCCTGGTGATGATCGAGGCCATGGCCTGCGGCACGCCGGTAGTGGCCTTCAACTGCGGTTCGGTCCCCGAGGTGATCGAGGACGGGGTCACCGGCGTCATCATCGACACCATCGAACAGGCCGCCGACGCGGTCCGGCGCGCGGGCGAACTCGATCGCCGGCGCGTGCGCGCCCGATTCGAACTCAGGTTTTCGGCGACGGCCATGGCGCGCCGCTACCTGGCCCTCTATGAAGAGTTGATGGTCCCGACCGAGTCTGACATCCCCCTGCTGCAAACCGCATAGGTCTGCCGTATGGACGATATGGCGTCGCCTGACCCGCAGGTCGAGCAAGGCGAGACCACCGAGTCGCGTGTCCCGCACCGTCTGTTCGCGCTGAAAGACGGAGACACCTTCGTTGTCGCTGATGCCAACGGCGACATCCTGGGCGTGGCCGACGGGCTGTTCCACAACGACACCCGGGTGCTGTCGTACTTCCGGCTGCTGCTGGGCAATAAACTGCCGTCGCTGCTGAGCGCCGCCATCGCCCAGGACAACGTCTTCTTCACCTCCAACGGCACCAACCGGCCGCTGGCGCCTACCGGCGCTGCCGCCACCCCGCGCGGCGTCATCCACATCGAGCGCAAGCGCTTCCTGTGGGGCGGGCGGTTCTACGAACGGATCCGCTGCACCAACTACGGCCGCGACGCCGCCATCGCCCCCCTCGCCTTCGAGTTCGGCGCCGATTTCCACGACATGTTCGAGGTCCGCGGCACCCATCGCGATCACCGGGGCCAGATCCACGAGCCGCTGCCGTCCGGCCGCAGCGTGGTGTTCAGCTACGACGGCCTGGACGGGGTGCGCCGCCGCAACGCCATCGTCTTCTCCGAGACCCCCGACCGGCTCACCGCCAACCGGGCCGAGTTCCTGCTGTCGATCCAGGCCGAGGACACGGTGGAACTCTATCTGGAGATCGGCGAGGGCGCCGAGGTCAACGCCCCGGACCGCAAGCGCTTCCGCGCCGCCGCCGCGCGCGCCCGCTACACCATGCGCGCCAAGCGCCGCCACGGCGCCCTGATCAAGACCTCCGGGCGGCTGTTCAACGAGTGGGTGGAGAAGTCGCGCTCGGACCTGTCGCTGCTGGTCACCGACCTGCCGACCGGGCCCTATCCCTATGCCGGCATCCCCTGGTTCTCGACCGCCTTCGGCCGCGACGCCATCATCACCGCCTGGCAGGTGCTGTGGATCAACGCCTCGCTGGCCCGAGGCGTGCTGGCCTTCCTGGCCTCGACCCAGGCCACCGAGACCTCGGCATTCCGCGACTCCCAGCCGGGCAAGATCCTGCACGAGACCCGCAAGGGCGAGATGACCACGCTCGGCGAGCTGCCCTTCGGCCGCTACTACGGCGGGGTCGACACCACCCCGCTGTTCGTGGCCCTGGCCGGCGCCTACGCCGAGCGCACCGGCGACATGGCGCTGATCGATACGCTCTGGCCGCAGCTCGAGGCGGCGGTGGAGTGGATCGAACGCTACGGCGACACCGACGGCGACGGCCTGATCGACTATGCGCGCGGCGCGGCCAGCGGGCTGGCCAACCAGGGCTGGAAGGACAGCCAGGACAGCGTCTTCCACGCCGACGGCCGCTTCGCCATCGGGCCGATCGCGCTCCTCGAGGTGCAGGGCTACGCCTTCGCCG
>DATCFQ010000422.1:0-2205 GCA_036509495.1 Caulobacteraceae bacterium | reverse complement strand
GGAACCGATCACTGCCAGCGTCACGATTTCCCCCTCCGTTGTCCCTCCCCACTATAGATCGGGAAATACTTCGCGCCTATCATCGTAACGGAGGACATACGGCGTCGAACATTACGGCTAGTGGATTGAATCCAACGTCTGGTGCCCTCGAGCTGCGGCGGCGATGATTTTGTCGGGGTTGGCCTTCCATTGGAAGGGCTTTGGGTCGGTGTTGTGGTCTTCGACGTATCGGTTGATGGCGGCCTGCAGATCGACGATGCCGGCGAAGACACCCCGTTTGAGGCGTCGTTTCGTCAGCGCCGCGAAGAACCCCTCGACCGCGTTCAGCCATGAGGCGCTGGTAGGGGTGAAGTGGAAGGTGACGCGCGGATGGCGCACCAGCCAGGCGATCACCTTGGGATGTTTGTGGGCGGCATAGTTGTCGAGGATGACGTGGACGGTGTTCTTCGCCGGAACAGCTTTCTCGATGGCGTTGAGGAAGCGGATGAACTCCTGATGGCGATGGTGCTGCATACACCTGCCGATCACCTTGCCTTCCAGCACGTCGAGAGCAGCGAAGAGCGTGGTGGTGCCGTGCCGCTTGTAATCGTGGGTCATGGTGCCGGCGCGGCCCTTCTTCATCGGCAGGCCCGGCTGGGTGCGATCCAGCGCCTGAATCTGGCTCTTCTCGTCGACGGACAGAACCACGGCATGGGCCGGCGGGTCGACGTAGAGGCCCACGATGTCGCGAACCTTGGCCGCGAACTGCGGATCGTTCGAGAGCTTGAAGGTGCGGATGCGATGCGGCTGAAGTCCGTGCGAGCGCCAGACGCGCTGGACGTAGGACAGGCTCACGCCCACGACCTTGGCCATCGCGCGGCCGGTCCAATGAGTCGTTTCGCCTGGCGGTTCGGCCAGCGTCAGAGCGACGATCCGCTCAGCCACCTCCGGGCCGAAGGCTTTGACCCGCGAGGGCCGGGTCTTGTCGCGCAGCAGGCCATCAACGCCCTCCTGGGCAAACCGTTCTTGCCAGCGCCAGATGGCCGTCTTGCTCTTGGCTGTGGCGTGCATGATCGCCATCGTGCCGAGCCCGTCGGCGGTGGCCAGCACGATCCCGGCGCGCCAGACGTGTTTCTGGGGGCTGTTGCGATCCGCCACAACGGCTTCGAGGCGATCGCGTTCAGCGGCGGTGACTTCGACGACAATCCCGGTGCGCATCCTCAAGACTCGCACGCAAAACCGCCCACGGGAATCCACATTCGGACTCAACCGTCGCGTTCAATCCACTAGGTTCTGTTGACGAAGTGGATTCCCAAATCATCTGATCGCTGATTCAAGGCTGCTTTTGAGGGGAGCGGCTTTTGGTTCGTGGCTTGATGTCGGATGAGGAGTGGGGGTTCTTCGCGCCGTTCTTGATCGAGGCAGGTCCGCGGCGCGGTCGGCGTCCGCGTGACCACCGCTTGGTTCTGGATGGGGTGTTCTGGATTGCGCGGACGGGCTCGCCCTGGCGTGATCTGCACGATCATTTCGGCAAGTGGAGTTCGGTCTACCGGCAGTTCCGGCGCTGGACGCTGTCGGGAGTCTGGGATGTGCTGCTGGCGGCCCTCAACGAGAGCGGCGAGGGCCAGGACAGTGTCCAGATGATCGATAGCACCATCGTGCGCGCCCACCAGCATGCCGCCGGCGCCCAAAAAAAGCGGACGCTCAGGACGAGGGTCTTGGCCGCTCGCGCGGTGGCTTCTCGACCAAGATCCATCTGAGGACCAACGGTCTGGGCCTGCCGGTCGCGGTGGTCCTCACCGGCGGCCAGGTCTCCGACATCAAGGGCTATGCGCCGGTCATGGCCGAGCCTGGGCCTGAGCCCAAGGTGCTCATGGGCGACAAGGGCTACGACGCCGACGCCATCCTCGCCGACCTGCAGGATCGCGGCATCGCCGCGGTCATCCCGCCCAAGCGCAATCGAAAGGTCCAGCCCATCATCGACGGCCACCTCTACGCCCTGCGAAATCTGGTCGAGCGGTGCTTCTCAAAACTCAAGCACAGCCGCAGACTGGCCACTCGATACGACAAGACCGCCGACAGCTACATCGGCTTCGTACTCGTCGCAGCCATCCGTCTATGGGTTAGGCACTTCGTCAACAGAACCTAGGCCCTCGGTGTAGATAGGCGAGGAGTCCCGACGCCGATCGGCGTGATAACTCTTTGAACTTTCTAATGGAGGAGGGG
>DATCFQ010000421.1:0-3494 GCA_036509495.1 Caulobacteraceae bacterium | reverse complement strand
GACGGGGGACTCCAGTTCGGCCACCAGAGCGCTCAATCGGCGGTAATCGCCCCGGGCCAGGACCTCAAGGGCCTTGTCATCACCCAGAGCCGGAAGTGGCTTGTGCAGCCAGACGGCCACGTAGGAAGGCTCCATGACCCGGACCAGGCGTTCCACCAGGGCGGACAGCTCGGCGATTCTCGCTGCCCTCTCCCCCGTCGGCTGACGGCTGCCCCGCACCCAGGCGTTGACCGTGCTGCGGGCCACACCCGTGGCTGCGGCAACATCCTGCTCGCTCAGGTGCCCGAGCTCTCGGACGTAGGTGACCTCTTCGGCAAATGCGATCGTCACGCTTACCTCCCCTTGTAGCAGGATTGTAGCAGGCCGACCGCGTCCACGAGGCGGTGCCCTGCGAGTCCGAGGGTCGAGGGCGTACCGCAGGGTCCTGTCCAGTTCGGCACGCTTCGCGATCCCCAGACTGCCGACGGACTGGGGCTCCAACTCAAGTTCTAGGCTGCGAGGCGATGAGCGCTTCAGACATCGAGATCAGCGACGGCACTACCAGCTGGCGTTTCGACCCCTCGTTCCTCACTTCGAACTGGACCTGTATCTGGGGTCGCGGGTGTCTGGGTATCCTTCCGCAGCCGGCGGCCGAGCTTGGCCACGGCTGTTGCTCGATGGGTGCCGACCTCGACGGCGAGGAGGAGGCGCGCCTGATCAGCGCCTTGGCTGTCACATTGGATCATTCGCGCTTCGAGTACCACGACGAGGCCGCCGAAGGCGGCGTCTTCGCTGACGCGACCCGAAGCAGCACGCGGGTAGTGGACGGTGCGTGCATTCTCCTCAACCGGACAGGGTTCCCCGGTGGTGCCGGTTGCGCGTTGCATTTGGCCGCGCTTGACTGCGGCGAGTCGCCGGTCGACTGGAAGCCGTCGGTGTGTTGGCAGCTCCCAATCAAGGTGGACTGGGAGCTGGGAACCGACGGGACCGAAGTGGCCACGGTTCGGGGATGGACGAGGGCCGATTGGGGCGCTGAGGGCGAGACGATGGCGTGGTGCTGCACGGAGGGCACCCTTGCCTACGTGGGCGACACGCCGGTAGTCGAGTCGATGGCAGAAGAACTAACAGCGATTGTGGGCCCCGAGGTGTATGTGGAGCTAAGAGGGCGTCTCGGCATCTGAGGTCGTAAGGCCCGTTACCTGCCTGATCGTCGCCTAATCGCGGCGCCTGATTTGCGCTGGATTGCGACCGGGCGGGACGTCCAGCGCCGGAGCGACACGTCCGCGGCAGTCCGATTGTTCTCGAGAACCTCGCCGCCTACTACCAGCGGATCAACGACTCAGATCACTAGGTGGTCGCTGGATCGCCGGCAACGCCCTTTGTGATGGCGCCGCTGTTAGCCGCGGCGCGGACAGCGGCGAGGATCGCAGCCGCCTGGGCGCCCAACTCGGCCACGAGGTGGTTGTAGCCAGAAGCCCCATCGAGGATCGTGACATTGGCGTTGGCGAGTCCTCCGGCCAGGTTCTGGCTGATCTGGGGCAGCATCGAGATCAGCTGCTGATCGAGCGCGACCCTTCCGTTCGCCGCCGCCGCCTCTGCGGCGAAGGTGGTTGAATCGGCGTTGGCTTTCGCGATGGTACGGATCCGCTCGGCCTCCGCCTCGGCCGGCGCCGCCACTTCGGCCACGAGTTGCTGCTTCCGCAACTCCGCGTTCTTCTCGGCCACCTTCGCCTGCTCGGCGAGAACCTCCTGCTGCGCCTGGGCCGCGGCGAGCGGACCGGCCTGGGCGGACTTGGATTGAGCCTGATCTACCTCCGCCTTGTACCGGGCCTGGGCAATTGCCGTTTGGCGCTGGTAGTCGGCCTGGTTGCGCTCGCTCTCCTGACGTGCCTCGGCGGCGGCTTGATCGGCCCGCGCTTGAGCAATCTGGGCCGCCTGGTTGACGGCGGCCACGTGCGGCTGGGACAAGGCGTTGATGTACCCGGAACCCTGGTCGTCGATACTCTCGATCTGGAGAGAATCGACGACGAGGCCGAGCTTGGCCATCTCCGGCTTTGAGGCGTCGAGGATCTCCTCGGCCAGCTTCTGCCGCTCCCGAATGAGATCCTCCACTGTCATCGAGCCCACGATGGAGCGCAGGTGGCCAGCGAATATGCGTCCGGTGAGACGGGGCATCTGGTCTTCATCCGCGAGGAAGCGGCGGGCCGCATTCACGATCGATGCCGCGTCGTCGCCCACCTTGAACGCAATCACCGACTTGACCATCAGGGTTATTCCTTGCTGGGTGACACAGGGCTCCTGGACCTCTGCCTCCTGCATCGAGAGGGAGAGGAATGACACCTTGGAACGGAGCGGATTCACGAACTTGCCGTGTCCGGTCACGATGCGAAACGGCGTGCCTTCATCACCACGAGGTTTGGCCCCGCTGACGATCATTGCCTGATCAGGGTTGGGTATGCGGTATCCGAACATCGTCACTCCTCCTGCGCGGCGTCATCGCCGGGCTCGTCGGTTTCTCAAAACTCCTCCGCCGGCAGGCCGGCCTCGGGCAGGGGGATGACATCGACGGCTCGGTCACCGCGACTGCGATACACGAGAACGGTCTCATCCCTCTGGATCTCCTGGTCGGCGTAGGCGATGAAGCTCTCCGTGCCGCCCCTGATCGCCAGTCGAACCTCCCCGGGAAGGTCGCCGCCGCGGATACGCGTCGT
Organism: Caulobacteraceae bacterium; assembly: GCA_036509495.1. Classification (GTDB taxonomy): domain Bacteria; phylum Pseudomonadota; class Alphaproteobacteria; order Caulobacterales; family Caulobacteraceae; genus JANWHQ01. Next base: position 804 of record DATCFQ010000421.1, on the reverse strand, counting down.
AACTGTTCCGGACCTACCCGTCACCTCATCATCGGTCATGTCCATTAACGCCGCCGATCCTCGACATCCGGGACCGTCGACTGGGACGTGATCCAGGGAAGACGGGGCGGCGCTGTCCCTCCCAGAGCCATTCTGGTAACCCCGCTACCCAGAAACCAGCTTTGCGCGCTGGGGAAGGACTGAGTTGAGGTTGCGGCTGCCATTTCCAGCATCTCGATGCCGAAGGGTATCCCTCGAACCTGTCCGCGTCACCGGGGTCTGGGGTGGCCAGGAACTGCGGTACGGCCAGGCGCTGAACCGCCGACGCCGTCGGGGCCGACTCACCGGGGCCATTGGCCTTGGCCTGGGTCACCCCCGGCGGAAGTGGTTGTTGATGGCGTCGGCTTATCGGGCGACCGGTCGCGATGACCTACCGATGAGCCAGGCTGGATCCGTAGAAGGCGGCCAGGCCCAGCACGGCCGAGCCGGCACTGAGGAGCCAGAAGCGGACAATGATGGTGTGCTCCGACCAGCCGCCGAGCTCGAAGTGGTGGTGCAGAGGCGCCATCCGGAACAGACGGCGGGTCCCGGCCCGGTTCTTGAAGTAGAGCTTGTAGGTGTAGCGCTGAAGAGAACTCGACGCTCCCTCGGCCACGTACAAGAGGCCGAAGAGAGGCACCAAGAGGGCCACGTTGAGGCAGAGAGCCAAGGCCGCGATACCCATGCCGATGGCCAGCGAGCCAGTGTCGCCCATGAAGATGGTGGCCGGCCTGGCCGTCCACCAGAGGAACCCGACGCAGGCGGCGGCCATTGAGGCGGCCACCA
>DATCFQ010000420.1:0-4880 GCA_036509495.1 Caulobacteraceae bacterium | reverse complement strand
TGCGATCCGTCCTGGACCAGATCGAGGCTGTATCGGCCGCCGCGCGGCCCGCGGTTGCGATGGGCGCGCTGAACCATCTGCTCGACGGCGCCGAGGACCTGCTGGACGAGGTCGACGATTCCGACGGCGAGGTCTACGCCGTGATCGAGGAGGCCAGTGGCCTGCACCTCGCGGTCTGTCGGGTGATGCGGCCGGATCCCATCGCCCTTGCACGGGAGCTGTTCGAGCGTCGCGTGGCGTCGGGTTTCGATCTCTGGAGCAACGCCCATGCCGATTATGCCGAGATCCTCGGCGCCGTCGGCTTGGCCGAGTACCGGCGGCTGGCGCAGGAGGCGTTGCACAACGGCGCGACGGGCGAGGATCGCGACAGCGCGCTGGCGGTGCTGGATTATTTCGCGATGGCCGAGGGCGACATCGACGCTCGCATCGCGCTTCGGGCGCCGCACGCGGCCTTGGCCCGTGACTATCTGGAACTCGCGGAGATTTGCCTGGGAGCGCGCCGCGAGCGCGAGGCGCTGGCCTGGGTCGAGGAAGGCCTCTGGAAGTGCGAGGACCGTCCCGACCGGCGGTTGACAATCCTGGCGGCGGACCTCCACCGCAGCGCAGGCGATCCTGCCAAGGCCGAAGCCCTGCTCTGGGGTGCGTTCGAACGGGCGCCCAGCATCGAGCTGCACCGCCTGATCAAACAGAGCGCCCTGGACGGCGCGGCCGCGATCGACCGGTCCATCGCCGTGGTGCGGACGCGCGCCGCCAAGGACCAGTCCCCCTGGTCGGGTCCGAGGGCCCTGCTGATCGAACTCCTGCTGGAAGAGTCTCGCGCCGGCGAGGCCTGGGACGCCGTGCGCGCCCATGGCTGCCCAGACGGTGGGCTGGAGCGCCTGGCCCGGGCGACAGAAAGCTCCCATCCGCGCGAGGCCATAGCGGCCTATTCCGGCCTGATCGAACGGTGCGTCCTGCTCACGAGCAACGAAGGCTATGCACGGGCCTGCGGTCTGCTGGCCCGGGTGGGACGGCTTCGCGCGAACCTGGGCGAACCTGCCGAACAATCCCGGCACCTGCTGGAGCTGCGCCAGCGCCACAAGGCCAAGCGCAACTTCATCCGCCTCCTCGACGACCCTCGGTCGTGGCTCGAGCGGTGAGGCGGGGAGGTCCAGCGGCGGCATCGAAACGGTCTCCAGCTTTCATTTGGACGAATCGATGATTTCAGATAGTCAGTTGTTAAAATTCATTTGGACGTCGCTCAAATTTCAAACGGACGGAGTCGGACGTGTACCCACGGTTCGCGACTGCTCGAATCCGGCAGGCATTGGCCGATACCCGCGTCGTCCTGCTTGCCGGTCCGCGGCAGGCGGGCAAGACGACGCTCGCCCAATCGTTGGCGGATGATCGGCGCACATTCGAGACGCTCGACAATGCGACGACCCGCAGCGCGGCCACGCTCGACCCCACCGGCTTCGTGCGGAACCTGGACCGCGCCGTGATCGACGAGATCCAGCGCGCGCCGGACCTCCTGCTCGCGATCAAGGAGAGCGTCGACGCCGATCCGCGGCCCGGCCGGTTCCTGCTCACTGGCTCGGCCAACCTTATGACCCTTCCGCGGGTGGCGGACTCCCTGGCCGGCCGCATGGAGACCGTGCGGCTGCTCCCGCTCGCGCAGGCGGAGATCGCGTCCGGCGAGCCGCCGGCCTTTCTCGACCGGGTGTTCCGCGGCGAAGCGCCGAAGATGGGCCAGCCTTTGATCGGGCGCGATCTGGTCGAGGCGGTGCTGTCTGGCGGCTACCCCGAGGCGCTGGCGCGCAAGAGCTGGGCGCGACGCCAGGACTGGTATCTCGACTATGTCGAGGCCGTGGTCCAGCGCGACGTGCGCGAGGTCGCCAGCATCGATCAGCTCGACCGCATGCCGCGTCTCTTGCAGGTGCTGGCGGCGCACGCAGGCCAACTCGTGAACTACGCTGGCGCCGGGGCGGCGATCGGGCTGAACCATGTCACGACGCAGCGCTATGCCGGCGTCTTCGAACAGCTGTTCCTGACCCGCACCTTGGCCCCCTGGCACAGCAACGCACTCAAGCGCCTGGCCAAGAAGCCGAAGCTGCATTTCATGGATTCCGGGCTGCTGGCGGCGCTGCGGGGCTTCACCCCGGATCACATCGCCCGCGACCGCGGCCTGTTCGGTCCGATGCTTGAGACGTTTGTGTTCTCCGAACTGCTGAAGCTGGCCGGCTGGGGCGCCGCGCGCCCGACGTTCAGCCACTATCGCGACAAGGACAAATACGAGGTGGACGTGGTCATGGAGGACCGCCGCGGACGCGTCGTGGGCGTGGAAGTGAAGGCGGCCGCGACTGTGACGGCTGACGACTTCCGAGGCCTCCGACGACTAGCGGAGGATGTGGGAGATCGGTTCGCCCTGGGCCTCGTGTTGTACGATCACGATCGCGCTGTGCCCTTTGGCGAGCGTCTATGGGCGGCGCCACTCTCGTGTCTTTGGTGAGGTTCCGGCGTTCGAGGGACCTTTCGCCCCCCTTTTTGGGACCGACCCATTGATCCCGCGGATATCCCGTCAGTTTCTCAAGCTGAATGTCGCGAGTTCGATTCTCGCCGCCCGCTCCATTTTTTGAACGAGTTATCGGCCCTCAGGTCCAAGGACGGCGATTGTTTGCCGGTGCGATCGGCGCGCGCTTCGGACGAGGCGCGGACGGGGTGAGGCGCGCGCCGCCACGTTGCACGAGGCGAACGTCTGTGTACCTTGGACTTTCGTTCCACAGGGAGCTGTCAGACTAGGTGGGGCGAAGGGGTGAGGCGTCGGCCATGGGCTCTACCGAACGGCGCAGGTTGATTCGTTTGGCAGGCTTCGCCGGGCAGGCCCTGGCGGCCGGGGTCCTGCTCCTGATCCTGGCGTCACCCCGGGCCGAGGCCGCCGGAATTGCCTGCACGGCCTTGGCGTCAACCGCCTTCCCCGGGGCGAAGGTCACAGCCGCCAGCATGGTCGCGGCCGACCCCGCCAAAGGCCTGCCGGCCTATTGCGAGGTGACGGGCGTGGCCTCGCCCGCGCCCGGATCGCACATCGGCGTCGTCTATCGCCTGCCCGAGGCCTGGAACGGCAAGCTGCTGGGCGTCGGCGGGGGCGGCTGGGCAGGAAACGTGACCCTGCAGGGCGCCGCCGAGGGCGTGGCCAAGGGCTATGCGGTGGCCGAGACCGACGCCGGCCACCCGGGCGCCAACGGCCTGGACATGGGTTGGTACCTGACGCCGGCCGGGGCGCGCGACATCGACGCCAGCGACGACTTCGCCTGGCGGGCTGTGCATGTGATGACCGTGCTCGGCAAGCAGGTGCTGGACGCCTACTACGGCAAGGCGCCTTCGATGTCCTACTTCCAGGGATGCTCCACCGGCGGGCGCCAGGGGCTGATGGAGGTCCAGCGCTTCCCGGGCGACTACGACGGCGTCGTCTCGGGCGACCCGGTCTACGACTTCACGGTGCAGACCAGCGCGGTGGCGCGCACCCAGTTCTTCCATGCCGACGCGCAGAGCAACCTGGAACCAGCCCAGGCGCAGCTGCTCAACACGGCGGTGCTGGAGGCCTGCGACGGGCTCGACGGCCTGAAGGACGGCATCGTCACCGACCCGCGCCTCTGCCGCTTCGACCCGGTGGCTCTGCAGTGCAAGGCCGGCCGGTCGCCGCCCGCCTGCCTCACGGCCAGGCAGGTCGCCACCGCGCGCCGGGCCTATGAGGGCCTGAAAACGGCGGACGGCCGGGTGGTCGCCTGGCCGCTGATGCGCGGGAGCGAGATCGACTGGATCGGCCGCTCGATCGGCAATCCGCGTGCGCCGCTCGGGCTGAACGCGGCCTTGGGCTCGCGGGCGCTGCAGTATTCGGTCTACCAGGATCCCCAGAGGGATCTCATGACCCTATCGCCGGACGCCATGCTGCGCGACATCGCCGCCAGCGCCTATACGCCGATCTACGAGGCCAAGGACCCTGACATCCGCCGCTTCGCGGCCCGCGGCGGCAAGCTTCTGCTCTACCACGGGGCCTACGACCCCGGTCCCAGCATGCTCAGCACCATCCAGTACTTCGAGGCGGCCAAGGCGGGGCTGGGCCGGCGCGGCGACCAGGCCCAGCTGTTCCTGGTCCCGGGCATGTACCATTGCCGCGGCGGGCCCGGCCCCGACACCTTCGACAGCCTGGACGCCCTGGACCGCTGGGTGACGACCTCGGTCCCGCCGAGAACCATTGCGGCCTCGAACCGGCAATCCGGCATCGAGCGGCCGCTCTGCCCCTATCCGGCCATGCCGGCCTACGACGGCAGGGGTGATCCCAAGGCCCTGGCGAGCTTCGCCTGCAAGGCGCCAACCGGCCGCCGATAACGACAGTGGAGGGGACGACGATGAAGACCGATCCGATCCAGGCCCGGCGGAATCGCACTGGCCGGGCAGGCGGCTCGAGTCCGTGGTGGGCGGCGGCCGCGGCCGTGTTCGCGGGGACCCTGGCGATGGGGGGCGCGGCGTCCGCCAAGGATTGCGCCGAGCTCGCCGGAGCGGCCCTTCCGGAGGGCAAGGTCGTCTCCGCCACGCTGGTGCCCGCAGGCGGCTTCCAGCCGCCGGCGTCGCCGTTCGGACGGCCGCCTGGCATCGCCGCGGCCGGTTTCAAGACTCTGCCCGCCTTCTGCCGCATCCAGGCCACCCTGACCCCGACCCCGGACTCCGACATCAAGGTCGAGGTGTGGATGCCGGCCTCCGGTTGGAACGGCAAGCTGGTCGGAATCGGCAACGGGGTGTGGGCCGGCTCGATCAGCTACTTCGAGCTGGGGGCGCCCCTGTCGCGCGGCTACGCGGTGGCGGCGACCGACGCAGGGCACGTCGGCAATGGCCTATCGGCCGAT
>DATCFQ010000419.1:0-3172 GCA_036509495.1 Caulobacteraceae bacterium | reverse complement strand
AGTGACACGGCCTCCTGAAAGCGGCCGGCCCGTTGCGCCTCCAGCCCGCGGCGGAAAGCCTGCTCGGCGGTGAAAGGAACGAGCGCCGTGGTCAGCCCCCGCTGCCCGGCAGCAGCTTCAGGCGCTGGTTGCCCTTTTCCGGATCGGCGTACTCGCGATTGTCCTCGCAGACGTACTCCATGATCTTGTAGTGGGGCTTGCGGATGTAGCGCCACGTCCAGGTCCAGGGCGCGGTCAGGTCGTCGGGGTCGGTGACCGTGACCTTGTCTTCCATGGCGTCGGGGCCGGTCAGCCGGATCCGCTCGTTGACCTGCATCTTGTCCGAATGCGGAACATCCTGGAACTTGACGTTCTCCTTGATGCCGACGGTGTTGGCCACCAGGGTGTCGCCCTCCCAATGGCCGACCGCGTGGCCCCAGAAGCCCGGTTCGGCGTCGTCGATGGGGATCTGCTTCTCGTCGAGATAGATGCGGTGGACCTGATTGTAGGCCTCCTCGATGATGGTCACCCGGCCTTTGCTCTGCAGCACTTCCAGCGGGAACATCGCCATCATCATCGCCGGCATGCCGTCGGGCAGGCAGTTGACATAGCCGGTCACCGGCGGCTCGCCGCGGGCAAAGGCGGCGGCGTTGTCGGCCCGCAGCTTCTTCCAGGGCCCCAGGAACTCCGGTTTCAGCGGCGGATCGGGGACGCCGTTGAAGCCGATCGGCTGGGCCCGGATGGTCGGGTCGAGGCCGGCTTCCGGTGTCGGCGGCGGCGGCCGGTCCCAGGCCCCGTCGAGGGCGCGCGGATCGAAGGCCCGGTGCGGCGCCGGCTGGGATTGGGCGTGGTGACTGGTCGCCAAAAGGAGGCCGGCCGAGGCCACGGCGGCGAGAGCGGCGGCGGTGGCGACGCGGCGCCTGCGGCTATGGAATTTCGAGTTCATGTCCGGCCCCCTACTGGATCAGCGCCTTGCCGGCGGGGGCGCCGTTGGTGAACACCCTCCCATCCGGCAAGGTCACCTGCTTGAGCAGCGCGCCCGGCTCACCGGTGCGCAGCGGCGCGATGACCACCGTCAGCTTGTCGCCGACCTTGATCATGTTGAACTTCCAGCCCACCCGGTCGAGGATACCGGGGTTGGCGCACTCGATGGTCCAGTGCTTCACCTTGGCTCCGGCGTCGCCGTTTTCCAGTTCGATGTAGACGTGCGGATTGGTCCACTGGAAGTGGCTGACCGTGCCGGTCAGCTTGAGCTGGTGGTCGTTGTCGTACATGGCGAACGAATGGTGGGCGAGCGCGGGCGCCGCCGTCGCCAGCCCTGCCGCCGCCGCCAAGGCCACGCCGATGCGGCCCTTGCCTGAGATTTTCACCAGCCTCTGCTCCTCTGTTGGCGCCGCCCCGGCGCCGCTCTCGAATCCGCCCTGGCGGAAATCCTCGACCTCTCGCTAAGGCGAACCCACCTGCATGTGGGTGCCGCCGTTCGGGTCGGTGTATTCGCGGTTGTTCTCGCAGACGTACTCGAGCATGTGATAGCCCTTCAGCCGCTTGTAGACGAAGCGGAAGCTCCAGGGGTGCTCGAGCACCTTGGGATCCTCGACCGTCATCCGATCCTCCAGGATGTCCGGATCGATCAGGCGGATCCGCTCGGTGATGTGCTCTTCGTCAGAATGCGGAATATCCCGGTAGCCGGGGACCGAGTCCTTGATGCCGAGAGTGTCGACCACCAGCGTGTCGCCATCCCAGCGGCCCACCGAGTGGCCATAGTAGCCGGGCTCGACCTCGCCGACCTTGCCCTGGGCCTCGCCCAGATAGATGCGGCGGGTCTGGCTGAACGCCTCCTCGATGATGGTCACCCGTCCGGGCGTCTGCAGGATCTCCAGCGGATAGATGGCGAACATCAGGGTCGGCATGCCGTCGGGCAGGCAACGCGCCTCCAGGCCCGCCGTCGGCTCGCCCTTCTCGTCGGCCTGCTTCTGCTTCTCCCGCATGGCGTTCCACCCGGCCATGTAGTCCGGCTTCAGCGGCGGCGCGGGGAGGGGGCCGGTGTTCAGCCGCGGGTCGGCTGGCTGGCCAGGGCGCGGGAAGGCGTGGCCCCAGGCGCCGGAGATGTCCGGCTGGCCGGCGATGGTCGCCGCCGCGAAGGCCGGCGCGGCCGGGCCGATGAGCGCCAGCGCGGCCGATGCCGCCAGCGCCGCCTTGCAGGTTCTGATGATGGTCATCGGCGCCCCCCGCTCAACGTTCGAACGCCCCGCCGGGCGGGTTGGAGTCGCTCAGGGTCTGGCCGTCCGGTGTGGTCAAGGTCTCCAGCATGCCGCCCGGCTGGCCATTCTTCAGCGGGTTGATCAGGGTGCTGATCTTATCGCCGACCTTGATGGTGTTGAACTTCCATCCCACCCGGGTCAGCACGTTGGGGCTGGCGCACTCGATGGTGTAATGGGCTGCGCCGCCCTTGGCGTCGGGCACGGTCAGCTCGATGTAGACGTGCGGATTGGTCCAGTCGAACTTGCTCACCGTGCCCGCGACGGTGAGCCGGTGCACGTGGTCGAACATGGCGAAGGAATGATGCGCCAACGCCGGCGCCGCGCCGGCCATCGCCGCCGCGCAGACGCCCAACGCCGCCGACCGAGCTGACATTGATTTCAGCATGGGTTCCTCCCCCCGCGAGCCGTCTTCTGGCGGACGACGATCGATGCGGTCTCAATGATAGGAAACTATCCTATGGGCATGTGATGTCGACCGGTTTTGGGCGTGCGCGACAGTGTGGCGTCCGCAAGGCTCGGCTGCGGGAGACCGAAGGCTCTGCTAGGCTGTCTCGGCCAGGGGACGTGGCGGAATCGGTAGACGCAGCGGACTTAAAAGTTCGGCCAAAGCGCGCTATTCCTGCCGCGTGCGGGCGTGGCGGAATTGGTAGACGCAACGGACTTGAAGGATTGAGTGCCCGCGGGGAAACCCGAGGTGCAGAACTGCTCAAATTCGGGGAACCCTGTCAGATGGCGATCCCGAGCCAAGCCCCGCGAGGGGAAGGTGTAGAGACTAGACGGGCAGCGCCTAAGCCCCGGATCAAGTCCGAGGTATGGCGAAGGGATAGTCCAGACCCCAAACGCTCCTTGGAGCGGCGGCAAAAGCCGTAGCGGGTACGAAAATCCGTTGGGGGCAAACCCCGTGCCGGTTCGACCCCGGCCGCCCGCACCAA
>DATCFQ010000418.1:0-3254 GCA_036509495.1 Caulobacteraceae bacterium | reverse complement strand
CCGGGCTGGACCCCGCCGAGATCGAGGATTGCCTGCTGGGCTGCTCCCTGCCGCAGGGGGGCCAGCAGTCGATCGGCCGCATGGCCGCCTTGCGCGCCGGCTTCCCGGTCACCGTGCCGGGCATGACGCTGGACCGGCAGTGCTCGTCCGGCCTGATGACCATAGCCACCGCGGCCAAGCAGATCATCGTCGACCGCATGGACCTCATCGTCGCCGGCGGGGTGGAATCGATCTCCCTGGTCCAGACGCCCGAGCTGCGGATCGACCCCGATCCCGGGCTGCTCGCCCTGCAGCCCGATATCTATATGCCGATGCTGGAGACGGCCGAGATCGTCGCCACCCGCTACGGCGTCTCGCGCGAACGCTGCGACGCCTATGCGCTGCGCTCCCAGCAGCTCACCGCCGCGGCCCAGGCGGCCGGACGCTTCGACGCCGAGATCGTTCCGGTCCAGGCGCGCGCCAGGCGCGTCGACAAGGAGACCCAGGCGGTCAGCTTCCACGACCTTGTGCTGGAGCGCGACGAGGGCATGCGGCCCGAGACCACGGCCGAGGGTCTGGCCGCCCTGAAGACAGTGACCCCTGGCGGGGTGGTCACCGCCGGCAACGCCAGCCAGCTCTCCGACGGGGCGTCGGCCTGCGTTCTGATGGAGGCGCGCGAGGCCGAGCGGCGCGGGCTGCAGCCTCTGGGGCGCTATGTCGGGATGTCAGTGTCCGGAACCCGGCCCGACGAGATGGGCATCGGCCCGGTCTTCGCCGTGCCGCGCCTGCTCGAGCGGTTCGATCTCGGCATGGACGACATCGGACTGTGGGAGTTGAACGAGGCCTTCGCGGTCCAGGTGATCTATTGCCAGGACAAGCTGGGCATTCCGGACGAGCGGCTGAACGTCGACGGGGGGGCGATCTCCATCGGCCATCCCTACGGCATGTCGGGCGCCCGCATGGTCGGCCACGCCCTGATCGAGGGTCGCCGGCGCGGGGCGCGCCATGTGGTGGTCACCATGTGCGTCGGCGGCGGCATGGGCGCGGCCGGGCTCTTCGAAGTGCTGTGACGGCGGGCCGGCCCCGCATCAGAGCGAGGTCCATTTCATTCACTAGCGATATAATGAGCATTGACAGCAAACCGAATTGACCTCAGCGTCGACATGGGCGCCGAAGAGCGCCGTCAAGGTCCTGGGGAGGCTATCGTGAAAATCCACGCACTGTGGCTGGGCGCATCCGTATTGGCGTTGGCGTGGGGCGGTGTCGCCCAGGCGCAATCGGCGTCTCCGGCCTCGAAGGACAACGCCCCCAAGGCGGCGGGCCTGGGCGAAGTGGTGGTGACCGCCGAGCGGCGCACCGAGAACCTTCAGCAGACCGCCATCGCCGCGTCCGTCCTGACCGAACAGGACCTGATCAAGAACGGCGTGCTCCGCGTCGATCAGCTGCAGTTCGTCACCCCGTCCCTGGCGGTCGACAACTTCGGCCAGGGCAACGACATCGACATCCGCGGCATCGGCAAGGGCGAGCACAACACCCAGACCGGCACCGGCGTGGTCACCTATCGCGACGGCGTCGCCAGCTTCCCGGGCTATTTCCAGGAAGAGCCCTACTATGACGTCTCCAGCGTGGAGGTCCTGCGCGGCCCGCAAGGCACCTTCAACGGCCAGAACTCGACCGGCGGCGCGGTCATCGTCAACACCCAGAACCCCGTCATCGGCGGCGGGTACGATGGCTATCTGCTGGGCCACTACGGCAACTACAACGACACCGGTCTGCAGGGTGCGGTGAACGTCCCGATCAGCAGCACCTTCGCGGCGCGCTTCGCCTTCAACACCGATTACCGCGACACCTTCTACAACATCGCCGGGCTAATCGGCGATCCGAACCTCAGGTGGGGCAGCGCCAGGCTTTCGCTGCTGTGGAATCCGAGTTCGAATTTCAAGGCGGTCCTGAAGGTCGACTACAACTTCCTGTCCAACGGCGGCTATTTCGGCGACGCGATCATCAATCCGCTGACCGGGACGCTCAACCCGACCTCGAGCCTGTTCAACTTCTCGAACAACTATCAGACCTCGGCCATCGACCAGTTCGTCCGGGCGGTCCTGCGGATGGACTACACCCTCCCTGGCGATGTCACCCTGCGAACGGTCAGCGGCTTCCAGCAGGGGCATAGCGGCTGGAACGGCGATATCGATGGGACCAATCTGCCGGCGCCCAACTACATCATCAACGAGGCGCTGAGCGAGCGGACCTTCTCCCAGGAAGTCAATCTGATCTCCCCCGACAAGGGGCCGTTCACCTGGGTCCTCGGCGGCTACTACCAGCACGACCGGGACAACTTCCCCTACTTCGACATCGGTGTGCCGCCGGGCGGCTTCGACGAGGATCTGGTGGGGCCGAACAACACCCACACCCTCGCCGCCTTCGGCCAGGTCAGCTTCAACCTGCCCGACGGGTTCCAGCTACAGGGCGGGCTGCGCTATTCGAAGTGGAGCACGACCAACCACGTGCTGTTCTATGTGCCCGAGTTCTCGCCTTTCCTGGACCAGATGCAGGACCAGACCTTCACCGGCGACAATCTGACCGGCAAGGTCACCCTCAACTGGAAGCTGGACAACGACAATTTCCTCTACGCCTTCGTCGCCACCGGCGCGAAGCCGGGCGGTCTGAACACCTCCCTCTACACCTTCCCGCAAACGGCCATCCCTGCGCCCTTCGGGCAGGAGTACGTCACCGACTATGAGATCGGCTGGAAGTCGCGGCTGCTGGACGGCCATCTGCGCACTCAGGTCGGCGCCTACTACAACAATTTCGACCATTTCCAGGTCATCATCCCCCTCCCGAACAACCCGCTGTTGAGCACCGAACAGAACGACCCCAGCGGCACCAAGCTCTACGGGCTGGAAGCCTCGGCCCAGGCGGCGCTCGGCGCCCTGTCCCTGAACGCCAGCGTGGGCATCGAACACAGCGAACTCGGCGCCATGTTCGCGCAGGATCCCAGACGCGCACTCGCAGGAACCTGCAACCTGCAGACCGGCCCGGCCACCGCCACCTGCATCAACCTGTCGGGCCATCCGCAGACCTACGCGCCCGACTTCACCTTCAATGTCAGCGCCCAGTACGACTTCAAGCTCGCCAACGGCGATACGCTGACGCCGGGCGTCACCTACGCGCACGTGTCCAGCCAATGGGGATCGTTGTTCGACAACGTGGCCGCCGGCGACTACCTGACGCCGCGCAACATCCTGGGCGCCTCGCTCTCCTGGACCCACGGC
>DATCFQ010000417.1:0-3446 GCA_036509495.1 Caulobacteraceae bacterium | reverse complement strand
AGGTGCATGGCCGCGGCGTCTTCGACCCGCAGCGGCCTCAAGCTCAAACGTTCAGTCTTGAGAATCATCGCGGCGGCCTCACATAACCCGGCAGCGGCCCGTCCCTAGCGCCCCTGACGACGAGGTGATAGAGGGCCGGCTGTCGGGCCTGGCGGCCAAAACGCGTTTTCCTAAGAGTTTGCTCCACAATGCTGCTCGATATCCTGTTGGCGATCCTGATCGTGGTCTGCCTGTCGCTTATCGGCGTCATCCTGCTGCAGCGCTCCGAGGGCGGTGCGCTGGGTATGGGCGGCGGCGGCGGCCCCGGCGCCTTCATGACCGCGCGCGGCACCGGCGACCTGCTCACCCGCACCACTCAGATCCTGGCCGGGGTCTTCTTCGTGCTCTGCCTGGCCATGACCCTGATCAGCGGCCACAGCCACGGCGCGGGCTCGCTGGTCGATAAGCTGAAGCTGAACGCGCTTGGCGCGACCTCGTCTGAAAAGCCGCTCTCCGGCGCGCCGGGCTTGCCGGGCGGGCCGCTGAGCAACCCGGCCGCGCCATTCGGGTCCACGGTTCCGGCGCCGTTCGGCGCGACGCAACCGCAGGGCAATTCGCTCAATCTGCTTGGCAGTCCGCAGACGCCGCTCGCGGCCCCGGTGGCGCATCCGGCGGTCGCGCCGAAGCCCGCGGCCGTCGCCGTAAAGCCCGCCTCCTCAGCGCCTCGGGCCAAGGTCGCCGCCTCGTCGGCCCCGCCGGCCAAGCCCGCCAAGGCGAAACCCGCCGTCGCGCCGAAGCCGGCCGCGGCCCCGGCGATCACGCCCGCGCCGCTCGCCGTGCCGCCCCCGCCAGCGCCGACCTCGGCCCCCAGCGGGGCCGGCAACGCCGCCTCCGGCCAGTAGAAGCTGTGCATAGTCGCCGCGCCCCCGTCGATGAGGCGGGCGCAGCCGCCGAATCAGCGCTAACCTGATCGCCCATGGCCCGGTACATCTTCATCACCGGCGGCGTGGTCTCCTCACTTGGCAAGGGTCTCGCCTCCGCGGCGCTCGGCGCGTTGTTGCAAGCGCGCGGCTATACGGTCCGCCTGCGCAAGCTCGACCCCTATCTGAACGTCGATCCGGGCACGATGAGCCCCTATCAGCACGGCGAGGTCTATGTCACCGACGACGGGGCCGAGACCGATCTGGACCTGGGTCACTACGAGCGCTTCACCGGCGTCTCGGCCACTAAGGCCGACAACATCACCACCGGCCGGGTCTATAAGACCATCCTGGAGAAGGAGCGGCGAGGCGACTATCTCGGCGCCACCGTCCAGGTGATCCCGCACGTTACCGACGAGATCAAACGCTTCATCCTGTCCGACGCCCGCGGCGAGGACGGCCGCGAGCCGGACTTCGTGCTGGTCGAAATCGGCGGCACGGTTGGCGACATCGAGGGCTTGCCCTTCTTCGAAGCCATCCGCCAGCTCGGCCAGGAGTTGCCGCGCGGCCACGCCTGTTTCGTCCACCTGACGCTGTTGCCGTTCATCAAGACCGCCGGCGAGATGAAGACCAAGCCCACCCAACACTCGGTCAAGGAGCTGCGCTCGATCGGCATCCAGCCCGACGTGCTGCTCTGCCGCTGCGAACAGCCGATCCCGCCCGGCGACAAACGCAAGATCGCACTCTTCTGCAACGTCCGCGAAAGCGCCGTCATCCAGGCGCTGGACGCCAAGACCATCTATGCCGTGCCGCTGGACTATCATCGACAGGGGCTGGATGCCGAGGTGCTGTCGGTGTTCGGCATGGGCGATGCGCCGGCGCCGGACCTGTCCCGCTGGGAGGCGATCACCGAGACGCTCACCCACCCCGACGGCGACGTGACCATCGCCATCGTCGGTAAATATACCGTCCTGAAGGACGCCTATAAGTCCTACATTGAGGCCCTGGTGCACGGCGGCGTCGCCAACAATGTCGGCGTCAACATCGACTGGGTCGAGTCCGAGGAACTGGAGGCCGACCCGGAGGCCGCGATCGAGCGGCTGGAGAACGCCGACGGCGTCCTGGTGCCCGGCGCCTTCGGCGAGCGCGGCTCGGACGGGATGTTGCGCGCGGTGAAGTTCGCCCGCGAGCACGACGTGCCCTATTTCGGCGTCTGTTTCGGTATGCAGATGGCGGTGATCGAGGCGGCGCGGAACCTGGCCGGCCTGGCTTGCGCCTCCTCCAGTGAGTTCGGTCCCACCACCGAGCCGGTGGTCGGGCTGATGACCGAGTGGACGCAAGGCAATGAGCGGGTGTTGCGCCAGGAGGGCGACGACCTGGGCGGCAGCATGCGGCTGGGCGCCTATGAGGCGATCCTCAAGGCCGGCTCGATGATCGCCGGCATCTATGGCGCCGAATCGATCTCCGAGCGGCATCGGCATCGCTATGAGGTCAATATCGGCTATCGCGAGGCGCTGGAGCGGGTCGGGCTGAAGTTCGCCGGCCTGTCGCCGGATGGGGTCCTGCCCGAGACCATGGAGCGCGAGGATCATCCCTGGTTCGTCGGCGTCCAGTTCCACCCCGAACTGAAGAGCCGCCCGTTCGCGCCGCATCCGCTCTATGCCAGCTTCATCGCCGCGGCCAAGCACAAGAGCCGGCTGGTGTGACCCAGGACCTCATCCGTCGCCTGGCGCTAGAACTGCCCGAGACGGTGGAGGCCGATCACTTCGGCATGGCCTCCTTCCGCGTCGGAGGGAAGATCCTGTGTACGATCCACACCGACCAGCCGCGCATGATGGTGAAGCTGGACGCCGAGGATCAGCACAATCTGACCGAAGCCCATCCCGGCGTCGTCGAGCCCGTGCCCGGCTATTGGGGCCGCAAGGGCTCGACCTTCGTGCGCTACGAGCAGGTCGATGAGGCGCTGTTGCGCACGCTGCTGTGGATGGCCTGGACCAACGTCGCGCCGAAAAAACTGGTCAAGGCCTCGCGTCTGGCCATGTGATTGGCGGCCTGGGAGGGCGCGCGCCAGCGAAGCATCCGCCGCCGCACTGCCTACGACCGCGTCCTTGAATCCGGACCAAGATTCAGGCATAGACCCCGGCTCACGCGAGCGGCCCGGCCGTCGCAAACCCGTTCACGCCTTCCGAGAAGCCCTCCCCATGGCCGTTCCTAAACGCAAAGTCTCCCCCTCGCGCGCCGGCATGCGCCGTTCGCACCATGCGCTGAAGCCGAACAGCTACATCGAAGACAAGGAGACCGGGGAACTGCGCCGCCCCCACCACATCGACCTGAAGACCGGCATGTACAAAGGCCGCCAGGTCCTGACGCCCAAGGAAGACTAGGGCCGGGTTTATAATCCGCTCATCCCCGCGCAAGCGGGGAACCAGGCTTTTTTGACCACGAAAAACACGAAAAGCACGAACGCTCGGGCTTAAGCGCAGAGCCGTCTCGGCGCCGTTCGTGTTTTTCGTGGTTCCTCGTTTCAAGCCCTGAATTGCGATCGGG
>DATCFQ010000416.1:0-2007 GCA_036509495.1 Caulobacteraceae bacterium | reverse complement strand
CGTAACTGCTCACCCCTTGCTTAAGGAATAGCCGGGCTCATTTGACCGCCGATAACGTCCTGGATGGCGTGGAGCGCGGATTGTCCTCGCAGTCGTCCGGTGGCGATGACGGAGATGGCGGCGGCGTAGAGGCGGGCGCCCCAGTGGGATCGGAAGCAGCCGGTGACTTTTCGGAAGATTACCGAGGGTCGCAAGGCGCGTTCGGAGCCGTTGTTGGTGTAAGGGACATCGCGCCGGACGACGAAGAGGAACAGGTCGCCCCGGCATTTCTTGACCCCTTTGGCGAGCTTTCGGCCGGCGGCGGTGGTCGGGATGGGCTCGAGGAGCGTGGTGAGGCGCCTTTCGAGATCGGCGCGGTATTGGGCCAGGGTGCTGTCCTTCAGGGTCTCGCGCCGGCGGCCGATGAGGATGGCGCGCAGTAGCAGGGCCTTGAAGCCGGGAGCGAAGACGGTGTCGCCCTCGTCGATGGCGTACGCCATCGCGTCGCGCAGCAGGTGGGCCAGGCAGAGCTGGCGCTCCAGGGCATGTCCGGCTTGGGCGCCATAGCGGTCCGCGACCCACACCTCGGGCCGATAGCCCTGGAGGAAGTCGACCACCACCTTGGCGCCCCGGCTGTCGGTGATGACGTGGTAGATGGCCGTCGAGCAATGCATCACCCACTGCCACCAGGTCTTGCCCATCACCCGCGCCGAGGTCTCGTCGGAGGCCACCACCTTGGCCGCGCGGACCTCCTGGGCGATCTTCTCGGCGGCCACGATCATCGGCGCTTCGGCCCGGCCGAGCATGTTGGCGATCGCCCCCTCGCTCACCCCGACGCCGAACACCTCGTCCATCAGCTTGGCCAGCCGCTCGAAGCCAATCGCCTGGGTGATGTGCAGATGCAGGACCAGGGCGGCGATGCCGGGCCCGAACGGCGAGCCCGGCGCCATGCCTTCCGGCGCCGGGGCCTGGAAGGCGCGCCGACAGCCAGGGCACGTCCCCCGATGGCGATGGATACGGGTCACCACCGGGCGGATCGGCGGCAGATCGACATGGTCGTAGGCGTGGAACTCCACCTGGTCCTCGGCGCCGAGCCCATGGGCGCAGTGCGGACAAGCCGGCGCGAGCGCCTCCACCACCGCGTCGGGGTTTTCCGCCAACGCCCGGCATACACCCGCGCGCCCCTTCCGCTTCGCCGCCCGCCGTTCCTCCCGGTTGGGCTTCCTTGCCGCGCTCGGGGGAATGGAGGAATTGTCCGGCGTCTTCGGCGGCTTGCCCAGCTTCGTCTCAAGCTCCGCCACCTGCGTCTTAAGCGACGTCACCTGCCCCGACAGCGTCTCGATCAGCGAGGTCTGCTTGCCCACGACATCCGATTGCGCCAATACAAGCGCGATCAAGTCTTCCTTGGCCAGCTTCTGAAGAGCGTCGCGATTCATCGAATCGTAGAATCACGCCACGCGCCCCTTGTCCAGCGCCTCGGCGCCGGTCACCCTCCGGCCATCGCGACCTGGGGGGTGAGCAGTTACCTTTCGTCTGGAAGGATCCGAGGGACGACGGGATGAGAGGCGAGCAGATTGGCTTCATCGCTCAGGAAATGCAGAAAACGCTGCCGTCCGTCGTGCTCACCGAAAAGAACGCGGAAAAGACCTTGGGCATCAAATACACCCAGATCATTCCCGTGCTTGCCGCGGCCGTTCAGGAACAGCAGGCCGAGATTGTCGAACTGAAGGCGGAAGCCGCGGCTCTGAAGCAGCGATAATGATATACTTTCGGACGGCTTGATCCACAGCGCCACAGCGACCGTGAATGTTGAAATCATCGTGACCACGAATCAATAGCCACTCTTGGGCAGGGAACGGTTTGTCGCCATTCTGTGAAATTGGTGGCGGTGACGGAGGGATTCGAACCCTCGGTACGGCTTTACACCGTACAACGGTTTAGCAAACCGCCGCCTTCAGC
This sequence comes from Caulobacteraceae bacterium, assembly GCA_036509495.1. Taxonomy (GTDB): domain Bacteria; phylum Pseudomonadota; class Alphaproteobacteria; order Caulobacterales; family Caulobacteraceae; genus JANWHQ01. The sequence continues at coordinate 69 of DATCFQ010000416.1, read as the reverse complement.
CACTCGGCCACATCACCTGCTCGATTTGGCCGGTTGTCTCCGGTCCGACCGGGATGTTGGTCCCGGCAG
>DATCFQ010000415.1:0-3749 GCA_036509495.1 Caulobacteraceae bacterium | reverse complement strand
TGGATAGGGGAAGCGTCCTGGGTTGTCAACGCAGTGGCCGCGCCCGGCGCTCAGTCCGCGGCGGAGCCCGGAGCGGGAATGCGGCCCTGCAGGCCCTCGCGGACGAGACCGGCGATCTCGCGGCAGGCGATGTCGGCGGCGGGGACCACGCCGGTGAAGGCGGCGAAGCCGTGCACCAGCTGGGAGTAGCAGCGGTGGACGATAGGGTCGCCGGCGGCCTTCAGCTTCTCGGCGTATTCGCGTCCCTGGTCGACCAGGGGATCGAAGCCGGCGGTGACCACGATGGCCGGGGCGAGGCCCGACAAGTCCTCGGCCTTCGCGGGCGAGACGCAGGGGTCGGACGGATTGTCCTCGGGACCCAGGAAGCCGGCCGCCCAGGCTTCGACGTCCTGGGCCGGCAAGGTCGCCTCGTCATAGATGTCCTTGGTGGTCGAGCCGGCCGAGAGGTCGAGCCAGGGATAGACCAGCAATTGCAGCGCCGGCTGTGCCTCGCCGAGGCGCTTCAGCGCCTGGCAGAGCAGGGCCGCGAAGGCCCCGCCGATGGAGTCGCCGGCGATCGCCGCCACCCGGTCGGGGGCGCCGAAGCGGACGGCGTTGTCCAGGCCATAGCGATAGGCGGCCATCACCACCTCGAGGCAGCCGCGGAAGGGCCGCTCCGGGTTCGGCCGGCAGGTGATGGCCAGCACCGGCGCATGGCCGCAACGGGCCAGGATGCTGCAGAAGGCGTCGCAGCTTTCGAAGCCCTCGGTCTCATTGGCCTCCAGGCCATGGACATAGACCAGCAGCGCCATGTCCTGGTGCTGGTCGGAGGCGCGGTAGAGCCGGGCGGCGATGCCGCCGCCGCCGTGGGGAATCGACAGGTCTTCCAGGGTCACGCCAGGCTCGCGCGCGCCGGCGCAGATGGAGAACTGCTGGCTGCGGGTCTTCTGGACCTGCTCTTCGGAGAGGCCCTCGGTGGCGGCGAAGCGCTTGGCGGCGTGGATCAGGAACTGGAAACGCGGGTCGAGCGCCCGGTCGCCGACGTGCACGGCCTTGCCGCCTGCCGCCACGCGCAGCACCGGCCGAGGCAGCGAGAGCACCGCCTTCAACAACTGACGCTGGATCACGGGATCGGCCAAGCCCACGCGACGCCTCCGGACTCCCTAAGGGGGAGCAGAACTCCATTCGGCCGCAACGGCAAGGGGCGCCCTTGGTTCCGGGGCATGAACCTGCCGCCGGCGGTCCAAATCCAGATAGGGTCGGCCGGTTCAGGCGCAATCATCAAGGTGAATCCGTGATTCTGCCTAGGCGGCGGCCTCCGCCGCCGAGCCTTCCTGGGCGATCAGCCGCTGCAGCGCTGCGCGCATCTGCATGGGCCCGACATCGGCGGAGGTCAGCACCTCTTTCTGCGGGGGGCTGGTGTCGATGACCCGCTGCTGCGCCTCGATGATCGCCTTGTCCTCGCCGAAGGCCATGTGGGCCACCTGCAGCATCGCATCGGCGAGGGCGTCCGAGCCCTCCGCCGCCCGCGGGCCCCAGGAGAAGAAATAGCGCGAGGTCTTGTCGGTCATCGGGGTGACCGCCTGGGAGGTGAAGTTCTCCGACAGCACCTCGACCTGCGCGAAGTCGGGCGGTGCGCCGCCGCAGCGCTCGGCCGTGCCGTCGGGGCAGACGGCGGTGTGCATCAGCAGCACGCCTGGGGCCAGGAAGTCGTAAGTCTGCCAGGTGTCCCCCTCCGCGCGCCGGTGCGCCCGCGCGGCGCTGTCGTCGGTGAAGCCGGAGGTCATCCAGCGCCAGATCCGCACGCCGCGATCCAGCCGCTCGACCGTCGGGCGGGTGCGGGCGAAGGCCTCGGTGGCGCCGAAGGACTTGGCGTGGACGTAGGACAGGTGGGTGAAGTCGGTCAGGTTGTCGTTGATCAACTGGTAGTTGGCCTCGTAGTCGAGGTGGCCCGAGCGCAGGGTCCAACCGGGGTGGTCGAGCCCCACGGCGGCGGGGATCAGCCGCTCGTCGGCCTTGGCCGGATCGCCCATCCAGACCCAGATCCAGCTGTGCTTCTCCGCCACCGGATAGGCCTTCACGCAGGCGGTGGCGGGGATCATGTCCTGGCCAGGAATCTCCACGCAGCGGCCCGAGCGGTCGAATTTCAGGCCGTGGTACATGCAGCGAAGATCGTCGCCCTCGACGCGGCCCAGCGACAGGGGCGCGAAGCGGTGGCAGCAACGGTCGGCCAGGGCCGCGAGCCCGCCCGAGGCGGCGCGGTAGATCACCACCGGCTCATTGATGATGGTCCGGCCGACGGGAGCATCCGCCGTCAGCTCGTGGTCCCAGGCCGCCACATACCAGCAATCACGGACGTACATGCGGGTCCTCCGGACAGTTAGCCGAGCATCGCCCAGGGGGCGCCCGGTTGCAATCGCAACTGCGTTCAGCGCGCCGGCTTGCCTTCCATGACCGGCAGGTTGGCGGTCGCCCGCTTGAGCAGGTCGGCCAGCTGCTCGCGTTCCTCGGGGCTGAAGCCCTGCAGCAGCTCGCCGTTGCGGGTATAGGCCATGCCGATCCCCCGCTCGTGCAGCTCGAGGCCCTTGGGCGTGAGGGAAAGGCGCGTCTGGCGGCTGGCCGCCGGATCGGAGGTGATCTCCACCAGGCCCCTTTGCTCGAGCGACCCAACCGCGCGGCTGACCACGGACTTGTCCACGCCGGCGACCCGGCCGATCCGCGCCGGGGTCGCCTCGGTTTCCACCGCCAGCAGCGCCAGGGTCCGCCATTCCATCAGGCCGACGCCCAGGTCGCGCCGCACGCTGCGCGAGGCGATGGCCGACAGCCTGTTGCCGAGCGCGGCCACCAGGAACGGGATGCCCCGCTCGAAATCGATGGTCCGAGCGGGCCTGTCGCCGGTAATTCCGGATTTCGGAGGGGAATCGGACATCCGTTGCAGTTACAGCGTCGGCAAGGCGACGCAAAGCGGCGCAATCCCTTGTCAGAGCGGGCTTGGCGAGGATTCCGAGCAGGCCGCCACGCATTGGCCCCAGGCGCCGTCGCATTGATCCGGCTCGTCCGTGGCGCGGCAGAGATAGCGGCTCTCGGCGCAGGCCGTACGGCACTGGGCCCCGCCGCCGCGCAGGTCCAGGCCGCCGACGCGGGGCGCGGGGTCCTCGTTGAAGCGGGGAACCGGGTCGTCGTTGAAGCGCGGGATCGGCGAAAGGTCGGCGAGCGGCGGCGGCCCCGACCCGGGATCGAATGCGGGCGCGGCGGGCTGGGCAGGGGGGAGCGGCGCGGGCTTGCGGACGGTCTGGGGCCCCCTCAGCACCACCATGGGCCCGGTCGAGGGCGCGGCCTCGGCGCCGGCCGCCAGCACGGCGAGCACGAGCACGGCGGCCGCCGCCCGTCTCCAGCCATGGCCGAGCGCTGAGGTCATGGCCGGATGCAGCGCCAGCATGGTTAACCTGAGGCTAACGCGGGCTCAGCCGACCAGTGCGTGCTCTGGGCCGAGACGGGCGATCAGGGCCTGGGCGCCGGCCGGGGCGCGGATCTTGCCCTCGTGGATGATGAAGGCGAACACGTCCCGCGGCTTGGCGGCCGCTAGGCTCGACGGGTCGGCGAGATCGAGGTCCGCCGGCGCTCCGCCCTCGGCCCAGGTCTCGAGCCGCCCCGCCCAGGCGTCCAGCACGGCCGGGGGATAGGCGGTCTCGACATCGTCGGCTCCGGTTTGCAGCCGGGCGTAGACGAAGTCGCCGGTGACGTCGGGGATGGCCGGATAGGTGGAGTGG
>DATCFQ010000414.1:0-2696 GCA_036509495.1 Caulobacteraceae bacterium | reverse complement strand
AAGTGGCTGCCCGGCGAGGACTTCGAACGGCTGATGGGCGAGCCCCTGGACGCCGCCCGCCGCCGGCTGAACATCACGCCCGCGACCCTCTACGACGCCATCCCGCTGGCCGAGCGCGACGAGGCGCTGCCGAAGGCCGCGTAACCCTTACTCCCGCTCATCCCCGCGAAGGCGGGGATCCAGGCTTTTTTCACACAAGCCTGCACGCACCCCGGGCCCCTTCAATTCTGCAACACAAAAACACCTGGGTCCCCGCCTTCGCGGGGATGAGCGGATTTATTGGAGGGGTTACCCCGCCAAGCGCTGGCGCTGCAGCGGTTTGCGCCACACCTGCCCGTCCAGGACGAAGCCGTTGTCGGCATAGAGGTTGCGGACGGGGCTGTTGCGGGGGGTTTCGATGATCCGGGCCACCGCCTCGGCGCTGCGTCCCGCCATGTGCTCCAGCACGTGCTCCAGGACGCGGTGCTCGACCTGGAGGCCGATGACCCTGCAGCTCATGGCGAAGGCGACGATCTCGCCGTCTTCGACCACCGCCGCGGCCACCAGGCCGTAGTCGCCGAAGCGGTCGCGGGCCCGCGCGCAGAACACCCGCCCTTCCGCCGCATGGCCGGCCAGCTCGCCCGCGGAGAAGCGTCGGCCGGTGGTGTTGAACTGGGTAGTCCGCTCGAACAGTTCGCCGATGCGCTCCAGGGCCGGACCGTCGGTCGGCTGCTCGAAACTGCAGACCAGCTGCAGCGAGGCCAGGAACTCGGCCTTGGAGGGCGCCGCGGCCTGCTGGCGTTCGCGACCGAGCTGGGCCTTCACCAGCCCCGTGCGCTGGGCCGCCTCGCCGCTGACGTTCAGGACCTGCAGCCGGGGGTCGGTGAGCAGGGTGCGGCGCAGGCCATAGAGATCCTCGCCCAGCACCTCGACCTCAGGAAGGGCCTGACGAACCCGCTCGCGCTCGACCGGATGGTCGTCGACGAACAGGAAGCTCTCCAGCGCGAAGCCCAGCTCCTCGGCGATCGAAGCGATGTTGGAGGCCTTGTCCTCCCAGTTCACCCGCCAGGTCACGAAATCGTCGGGCGTCAGCAGCCGGTCGCGGGGGTATTCGTCGCCATAGCGCCAGAGTTCGCGCACCAGCGCCTCGTCGTTCTTGGAGACGCAGGCCAAGAGGATCCCCCGCCGCTTCAGCGCCTTCAGCGCCTCGTGGATGCCGAACCACAGGCCGACGTAGGAATATTGGCCGCTGATTTCGGGGGTCCAGGCGAAAGGAGCGCCGGTCTCGGCCAGGACGCCCGGCCAGAGCGTGCCGTCGAGATCGACGATGACGCACTTCTTGCGGTCCAGTCCCAGCGCCACGGCGAGGACATCCATGTGGGTGCGCGCCGTCGCCGCCTCGCGGGCATAGGGATCGGGGCCGAGCCGGGCGATCAGGGGTTCGGGGTCGGGGACGACGCCGTGCACCGCCGCCTTCTCGCTGCCCGGCCGCTGCAGCATCCAGCCGGGCGAACCCAGATGAGTGAACCCGACCAGGCCGTCGTCGAGCATCCGCGCCGAGCCCTCCGAGTTGAGGGCGGCGGCGATGTCGACCACATGCACGTCGTCATATTCGGCGGCGAGGGCCTCCAGCCCCAGGTTCACTCGGCGGAAGCGGTTGCGGTGGCCGTGCGGGCCGCGGTCGGCCAGCCCCAGCGGCTGCACTGTCGGCTCAGGCAGGTTGTCGATCAGGATCGGCTTTGCGCTATGGGCCCTGAGGCCATCGATCAGATGGCGCGCCTCGTTCAGATAGACCGCCGCGGGGTCGCCGCCGTGGTCGGCCGCCGAGCCCATGGCCACCAGCCGCCGCGAGCGCAGGGCGCCGATCAGTATGGCTTGGTGCGGCCGCTCGGACGCCAGGCGCAGATCGTCGGGGAAGCTCGTCGCCACCTTGGCTTCGACTCCGCGACTCGCGGCCTCGCGGCGGAGGAAGTCGGCCTCCATCTGCAGTTCGCAATCGCCGAACAGCAACAGGTCGAGCTTGTGGCGCATCGGCCGGCCGAGGTCCTCGATCCCGCGCGCGTGCGACACCGCCCAGTAGGGATCGGCGCCTTCCTTGGCCTCGCGGCGCAGGCGGTCCAGGGCCTCGCCAGGATCGCGCCCGTGCAGCGCCTGGAGCGCCTGGGCCACCTCGGCGGCCTCCGCCTCGGGCGCCTTGTCGGTGAACACGCCGCGCTCCACCAGGGCCGCCAGGCAGCCGGCCAGGGTGTCGGCGTCGAAGCTGTGGCGGGCCTGGAGTTCGGCCATCTCGCCCGGCATGTCGCGCGGCGTCTCGAACCAATCCAGGATCTGGGCGACCTGGGCGTCGATCACCAGCCTGAGCTGGCTGATCGCGTGGACGATCAGCACCCGCTCGGCGTCCAGCGGCGTCAGGTGCACGTAGGTCGAGCGGCGGATCAGCATCGATGCGGTCTCCCGCCTGCAAGCTCGGCTGCGCGTATTGCACCTTGGTTAACGACTCCTCCGATAGCATCGGCCGTCCAGTCGGCGTCGAGGAGGGCCGGATGTCGGGCCATGCCAGTGGTTTAAGTCCAGGAGACGTACTGCCGTTCTGTTCGGGCATGGGCAGCGACCAGAGTTCCTACTCGTTCGAGGCCCAGGCCGGCCGCCCGGTGGTGCTGATCCTGGCGGACGCCTGCTCGCCCGGGGAGATCGCGCCTCTGACCGGCGCCTTCGCC
>DATCFQ010000413.1:0-3234 GCA_036509495.1 Caulobacteraceae bacterium | reverse complement strand
GACTCGCCACGCTCCGGCGCCTGCATTGTTCCAGCCGCCCCCTATATACCGCCCCATGCCCCTCGACGCCCTGCTTGCCGATATCCGCGCCTGCCGCGCCTGCGCGGGCGAGCTGCCGCACGAGCCGCGCCCGGTGGTGCGGGTGCGATCCGAGACGCGGCTGCTGATCTGCGGCCAAGCGCCCGGCCGGCGGGTGCACGAGAGCGGCCTGCCGTTCGACGACCGCTCCGGCGACGTGCTGCGCGGCTGGATGGGGATCGACCGTCAGACCTTCTACGACCATCCCGCCATCGGCGTGGCCGGCATGGCTTTCTGCTTCCCCGGAACCAGCCCCAAGGGCGGCGATTATCCGCCGCCACGCCGCTGCGCCGAACTCTGGCAGGGCCGGCTGCTGGGCCGGCTTGCCAAGGTCGAGCTCACCCTGCTGGTCGGCTCGCACGCCATCGACTGGACCCTCGGCCGCAACGCCGGGCGCTCGATGACCCAGGCCGTGGCGGACTGGCGGGCGCATCTGCCCGCCGCCATCCCCCTGCCGCATCCCTCCTGGCGCAACACCTCCTGGCTGAAGCGCAATCCCTGGTTCGACGCGGAGGTCCTTCCCTATCTACGCGGCCGGGTGGCGGAGATCCTGGCGTGAGGTCTTCGGCGCACTGGACGGCGGCCGTCCTGCTGCTCCTGCTCACCGCCTGCGCGCCGCTGACTCAGCGAGCCGGCATGTCGGGGCTGGGGTTCGATGGTCCTCGCCTGGAGGCGACAGACTTCGTCAGCTTCGACGGGACCCGGCTCGGCCTGCAGCACTGGGACGCCGCGGGCGAGCCCTGGGCCGTGGTCATCGGCCTGCACGGCATGGACGACTACGCCAACGCCTTCCATCTCGCCGCCGAACATTGGGCGGGGGAGGGGATCGCCACCTACGCCTATGACCAGCGCGGCTTCGGGCGTTCGCCGCATCGCGGCGTCTGGGCGGACGCCGGACTGATGGACGAGGACCTTCGCACCATCACCGTCCTGATCCGCCAGCATTATCCGCGCGCCATCATAGCCGTGGCGGGGGTCAGCATGGGCGGGGCGGTGGCCATCGACGCTTTCGCCTCCGATCGGCCGCCGAGCGCCGACCGGTTGGTTCTGCTGTCGCCGGCGGTGTGGGGCTGGTCGAGCCAGCCGGTGACCTATCGCGTCGCGCTCTGGAGCGTGGCCCACGTGCTGCCGGGCCTGGTGCTGACGCCCCCGTCGTTCCTCACCGACCACATCCGCGTCAGCGACAACACCGCCGAGCTGATCCGCATGGGCCGCGACCCCCTGCTGATCTGGGGGGCCCGCACCGACGCCCTCTACGGCCTCTTGAACCTGATGCAGCGAGGGTGGGCCGAGACCGGCAGGCTGAAGGTCCCGACCCTCTATGCCTATGGCGCCAAGGACCAGGTCATCCCCAAGGACGCCGCCTTCCACGCCGCCGCCGGTCTGCCGCCGGGCGACCGCACCGCCTACTATGCCAATGGCTATCACCTGCTGCTGATCGACCTGGAAAACCCCCGGGTGTGGGACGACGTCGCCGGCTTCCTCCGCGATCCGTCCGCCCCTCTGCCGTCCGCCCCGCCGCCGATCCCGCGATCGGAGGCCGAGGCCAAGGCGTTGGAGAAGGCCGGCCCCAAGGCCTCGTCAGCCGCCTTGCCTCAGCCCGGCTTGTGACGGAGGCGCCGCCGACGTAAGCCTCGCGCTCTCGCTTGGGCCGGGCCAACATCCCCCATGACCTTGTTCGATTCTCCCGCCTTCGACGGCCACGAAGCTGTCCATGCCTTCCATGACGCCGATAGCGGGCTGAAGTGCATCATCGCCATCCATTCCACCGCGCGGGGCCCCTCGGCGGGCGGCTGCCGCATGTGGGCCTATGGCTCGGCCGAGGCGGCGCTCGAGGATGCGCTGCGGCTATCGCGGGCCATGTCCTACAAGAACGCAGTGGCCGACCTCGAGCTCGGCGGCGGCAAGGCGGTGATCATCGGCGACAGCCGCACCATGAAGACGCCGGCCCTGTTCGAGGCTTTCGGCCGGGCGGTCGAGGCGGTGTGCGGCCGCTACTGGGCCGCCGAGGACGTGGGGATCACCCCGGCCGACCTCGCCCACGCCCGCAAGTTCAGCCGCTATGTCGCGGGCCTGGACGGCCATCCCGCCGCCTCGGGCGATCCGAGTCCGGTCACCGCCGAGGGGGTGTTCCGCGGCATCAAGCTCGGCGTGGAGCAGGCCCATGGCTCGGGGCTGGACGGCCTGACCGTGGCCATCCAGGGCGTGGGCCACGTCGGCGGCGTCCTGGCCGACAAGCTGCACGCCGCCGGCGCCCGGCTGATCGTCGCCGACGCCAACGAGGCTTCGGCCCGGGCGGTCGCCGAGCGGACCGGGGCGCAGGTCACCCATCCCGACGCCATCTTCGACGCCCAGGCCCAGGTGTTCGCGCCCTGCGCGCTCGGCGGCGCCATCAATATGGAGACCCTGCCGCGGCTGAAGGCGCGGGTGATCGCCGGCGGCACCAACAACCAGCTGGCCTCGGCCGAAGCGGGCCGGGCGCTCTACGAGAAGGGCCTGATCTACGCCCCCGACTATGTGATCAACGGCGGCGGGATCATCAATGTCGCCGCCGAGATCCGCGCGCTCGACCGCGGCCTGGCCTATGAGCCGGACTGGGTCGAGGCCAAGCTCGGCCGCCTGATGGACACCTTGGCGCAGGTTCTGCGGCGCTCCAAGGACGAGCAGCGGCCCACCCACCAGATCGCCGGCGAGATCGCCCGTGCCCGCATCGCCGAGGGTCGGGGCGCCCAGCCCGCCGCTCATGGCTGAGCCGTCCGGAATCCTGCCCTGCCAGACCATCGAGGCCCTGGCGGCGGCCGGCGCCATCGCCGCCTCCACGCCTCTGGCGTCTGGGCAGGTGCAGCCGGCGAGCCTGGACCTGCGCCTCGCCTCCCGCTGCTGGCGGGTGCGCGCCTCCTTCCTGCCGGGGCCCGGCCGCACCGTGGCCGAGCGGCTGAAGGCGGTGGCCATGCACGAGCTGGACCTCGAGCGGGGCGCGGTGCTGGAGCGCGGTTGCGTCTATATCGCCGAGCTGCAGGAGCGGCTCAGCCTGCCGCCGGGTGTCGCCGGCCGCGCCAATCCCAAAAGCTCCACCGGCCGCCTCGACATCTTCGTGCGCCTGCTCACCGACGGCGGCCCGGCCTTCGACGATGTGGCGGCAGGTTATGTCGGCCC
>DATCFQ010000412.1:0-4500 GCA_036509495.1 Caulobacteraceae bacterium | reverse complement strand
CAGCCAGAACCAGTTCGATGCGCTGTGCGGCTTCGTCTTCAATATCGGGCTCGACAACTTCCGCCATTCCAGCGTGCTGCGCCGTCTGAACGAGGGCGCGCTGCTGCAGGCCGCCTGCGCCATGGAAATGTGGCGCCGGGTCGACTTCGAGGGCGAGCCGATCGTGCTGGACGCCCTGGTCCGTCGCCGGGCCGCCGAAAAGGCGCTGTTCCTGACCCCGCTCCACGGCTTCCTTCCCGCCCCGAGCCAGGTGCTACGTCCCAAGGTGGACAGCGACCTGACCGGCCATGTGCCCTCCAGCCGCCCGGTCGAGATCGCCGCCGCGCTCGAGGGCGAAGAGGCCAAGGCCGCCCGCGTCGGATCGGCGCCCGCCGCCGCGCCTGCGCGGCAAGAGCCGCCCTTCGCCAGCCAAATCGCGGCCGACGCCATCACCGCCCGGCTGCAGTCGATCCTCACCGAGGAACCGGCGCCCGAACCAACTCCGCCGCCCGCGCCCGAGCCCGCGCCCGTGATCGACGCCCCGGCGCCGATGATGGCGCGCGAGCCTGAACTCGACCTGCCGGCCCCGCCCGAACCGCCCGCCTGGACCTCGAGCTTCGAGTCCGAGCCGGCGATGGCCGACCCCGACGCGGTCATGGCCGCCGCGCCGTTCGCCGCCTCCGACCCGGCGCCGATGTGGGCCGAGAGCAGCATTGCCGAGCGCGCCGAGCCGGAACCGCGGCTGTTCGCGGCCGAGCCGATGATCTTCGAGGACTTCGAGTCGCGCCGCGTGGCGCACCACGAGTTCCAGACCTCGGAACTGGACGCGACGCCGACCGAGCCGATCAAGGGCCTGAACCCGATCACCCTCTGGCTTGGGGCGGGGGCCCTGGGTCTGGTGGTGTTCGCCGCCGGCATCTTCTTCGGCTTCAGCGCCAAGAACTCCGGGATGGGCGGGGTGATCGGCTGGGGCCTCGGCCTGGTCGGCATCGGCTTCGTCGCCACCGCCGTCTATTTTCTTTTGGAACGCCTGGGGGGACGGGAGGAGCCGTAGCGTAGGCGCAGGAGCCAGCCCGCTTACAGTTTGGACGCTGGCCGCGCCGCTTTCAGTATCGCTTCTCCCGCAGGCCGGGGGGCCGTGGTAAGTCGGGACATGATCCCATACCACGGCCCCTCACTTGATTTCGGCCTTGGCGAAACCGCCGACGCCATCCGCGAGACCACGGCCCGCTTCGCCGCCGACCGCATCGCACCGCGCGCGGCCGAGATCGACGCCTCCAACAGCTTTCCGCGCGACCTCTGGCCCGAGATGGGGGCGCTGGGCCTGCACGGCGTCACCGTGGAGGAGCAATGGGGCGGCCTGGGGCTCGGCTATCTCGAGCACGTGGTGGCCATGGAAGAGGTGTCGAGGGCCTCCGCCTCGGTCGGCCTGTCCTACGGGGCGCACTCGAACCTGTGCATCAACCAGATCCGCCGCTGGGGCTCGCCCGAGCAGAAGGCCCGCTATCTGCCCAAGCTGATTTCCGGCGAGCACGTCGGGGCCCTGGCCATGTCGGAGGCCGGCGCCGGATCGGACGTGGTCTCCATGACCCTGCGCGCCGACCGGCGGGGCGACGCCTATGTGCTGAACGGGACCAAGTTCTGGATCACCAACGGCCCCGAGGCGGATGCGCTGGTGGTCTACGCCAAGACCGATCCGGCCGCCGGCGCCAAGGGCGTCACCGCCTTCCTGGTCGAGAAGGGCTTCGAGGGTTTCCGCTGCGCCCAGAAGCTAGACAAGATGGGCATGCGCGGCTCCGACACCGGCGAGCTGGTGTTCGAGGACTGCGAAGTCCCCGCCGAGAACGTCCTCGGCGAGGTCGGCCAGGGGGTCAGGATCCTGATGTCGGGCCTGGATTACGAGCGGGCGGTGCTGGCGGCGGGACCGCTCGGCATCATGCAGGGCTGCCTGGACGTGGTGCTGCCCTATGTCCGAGAGCGGCGCCAGTTCGGCCAGCCGATCGGCTCCTTCCAGCTGATGCAGGCCAAGGTCGCCGACATGTACGTCGCCCTGAATTCCGCCAGGGCCTACGTCTATGCGGTGGCCCGGGCCTGCGACGCGGGAAAGACCACCCGCTATGACGCCGCCGGCGCCATCCTGTTCGCCTCGGAGCGGGCAGTGGGCTGCGCTCTGGAAGCGATCCAGGCTCTGGGCGGCGCCGGCTACACCAAGGACTATCCGGTCGAACGGCTGCTGCGCGACGCCAAGCTCTACGACATCGGCGCCGGCACCAACGAGATCAGGCGCTTCCTGATCGGTCGCGAGCTGATCGGGATCTAGGCGGCCGGCAGCCACGAAAGTTTGCCGTTGTCGAACGAATGTCGGCGCGATATATTTCGCCGGTGGTGAACCTTGCTGACTATCTCAGTCGACACAGAGGCGCGGCGAACGCCTTGGCGCGGGAGGCGGGCGTCTCCAAGGGCGCTCTCAGCTCGATCCGCAGCGGCAAGAGCCGGCCTTCGGCCGAGTTGGCCAAGAGAATCGAGCACGCGACAGGCGGTGAGGTCACGGCAGCTTCCCTTTTGGGCCTCGAGTCTGGCGCCTCAGCGCGTTCGCATCGGTTGTACGATGGCCGCTGGATCGTATGGGCGAGCGACCGTGACGATGTTCCGGTCCCGACGGCGGTGGTCAAAGATCTGGGGATAGAGCCCGGCGAACCAGTGGTCTTTCGCAGAACGGATCGCGGATGGGAGCTGACCTCCGCAAAGCGCGATCTTCGAGGCGTACAGGAGCTCGCGAGGAAGTTCGTGCATCCTGGATCGAGCATTGTGGACGAACTGATCGCCGAACGCCGCGCGGACGCTGAGCGTGAATAGAGCGGTCGTGGACGCGTCCGCCGTCCTCGCATTTGCCTTGCGGGAACCGGGATGGAACACGGCCGAGCCCTTGCTCGTCGGTTCGCTGATCAACGCCATCAATGTGGCGGAGGTTACGTCGCGAGTCATGGCGCACGGCGCCAGTCTTGCCGAAGCTCGATTGCTCGTGAGCGAGCTTCACCTGGATGTGGCGTCACTCGAACCTGAACAAGCCTTCCTGACGGGTGAGCTGCATCGAGAGACCCGAGCCTACGGGCTGTCCTTGGCGGACTGTGCGTGCCTCGCCCTCGCGCGTGCGCGCCGCTTGCCAGCGGTGACGGCCGACAGGGCGTGGGCCGACCTGGCGATCGATGTCGAGGTCGTGCTCATCCGTTGATCTGAACACGAATTCTCCCGGCCCGTTTTCCGGCCTGGAAGGAGACCGCCATGCCCGCAAAATCCGCCGCCCAACAGAAAGCCGCCGGCGCCGCCCTGGCCGCCAAGCGGGGCGACCAGCCCAAGTCCAGCCTGAAGGGCGCGTCCAAGTCGATGGCCCAGTCGATGAGCCAGAGCGAGCTCGAGAAGATGGCTTCGACCAAGCGCAAGGGTAAGCCCGAGCACAAGTCCCAGCAGCACGCCGGCTGACGCCCGGGGCGGCTTTGCGCCCGAGGCCAGAGGGAGCTATCCCAGGTCTGAACCGAGAGTCGGGTCCGGATCGTGCGCGCCTTCATCGCCTTGAGTTGCACCGCCCTGCTGGCGGGATTGGCCGCCGGATGCGCCGACCTGCGCGCGTCTCCGGTCGCGACCGCGGCGTCTGCCTGTCCCAGCGGCCAGAGCCGCGGCGACGCGGTCGAGCTGGTGTTCGGCCGCAACGAGGGCGCGCGGCTGGCGGTCAGCGAGGACGACTGGCGCCGCTTCATCGACGAAGAGGTGACCCCGCGCTTTCCCGACGGCCTCAGTGTCATGGACGTCCAGGGCCAATGGCGCGCGCCGGGCGGCGCCCTGGTGCGCGAGCCCTCCAAGATCATCTATCTGGTGCTGGACGGCGGCCCCGACGACCCGGCCAAGATCGCCCACATCCGCGACAGCTATAAGACCCGCTTCCACCAGAAGTCGGTGCTGCTGGTCAGCCAGAAGGCCTGCGTCTCGTTCTGATCAGCATGGCCTGCCGCGCGGCCCTAGAACAGGCTCGCCTGGCCCCGAAACCAACCGCCCCGGACGCAGGTCGGGATATCTCCCGCCACCGCGACGGTGGCGGGCCCGGTGGACGGCGCGAAGTAGAACGATCCCTTCGGCGTGGTCACCTTCAGCACCGCCGGGCCCGTGAACTGGCACACCGGGTGGCTGCCCAGGCCACGGCCGCCGTCGTCATGGATCTCGTCGCAGTAGACGTGGCCGTAGGCTCTGGAGAAGGTCACGTCGTCGTATTGGAAGGCGCCGCCCGGCTTCACGACGGTGTCGGCGAGGGCGCGCGGGCTCACAGCGGGGCAGGGCGGACCGGCGACCGTCCAGCGCGTGGCCTTGGCGATATTGGCCGGCTCCTGCTGCAGCCATGTCCCGATCGCCACGGCGCCCCCCATGACCAGCGCCAGCGCCAAGGTGCTGCGCGGCGGGGCGACTCTTCGGGGTCGCCATGATCCGCTGCCGAAATCCGCCGGCATGTCCTTCGCCTTCACTCGTAGCGCA
>DATCFQ010000411.1:0-6155 GCA_036509495.1 Caulobacteraceae bacterium | reverse complement strand
TCCAAAAGATCCCCCGCCATGGTCGCGAGCCCCCCGATGAGACCCATCAGCGCCGCGGCGCCCAGTGATACCCGCATGTGGGAGCCGAACGCCACTGTGACCGAAGCTCCCACGCCCATGGCCACGACTAACGCACCGATGAATCCCGACCAGGTCTTGTTGGGGGAGAATCGTGGCCAGAGTTTGGGCCCCCCGACAATATTTCCCACGGCGAAGGCGCCGATGTCGGCGGCCCAGGTCACGGCAAGCAACAGGATGGTCCAGGCCAGGCCGTCCAGGGCCCCCAGCCGGACCCATGTCAGGCAAAGGCACGGCCCGCCGAGGTAGAAGGCGCCGAAGGCCGCGTCCGACGCCCGCGCCTTCACCGCCTTGGCGACGATGGCGCAGCCGACGATGGCCACGAGCAGGACGATCCAGGCCAGGTGATAGTGTCCGCGATAGGCGACGAACTCCGCCGCCAGCAGGCCCACCGCGATGGCCAGGGCGACGCCCAGCGGCCGCTCGCGCGCGGTCATCACGCTCCATTCGTGGGCCAGGAGCGCGATGGCGGCGGCCATGACGATCAGGAACGGCCAGGAGCCGAGCCAGCTGACGCTAGGGGCGAGGACAGCCAGGATCGCGAGCGGCGCCAGCACAAACGCCGACATCGCCCTTTGCCGCAGATTCAACCAGTCGAACCGCCTAGCCCGTTGCAAGAACGCCGCCTAGCCCGTTGCGAGAACGTCATCGACGTCCGCCCCGCCATAGCGACGCTTGCGCCTCTGGTATTCGTCGACGGCGGCGCGCAGCTCGTCGGGACCGTAGTCGGGCCAGAATACGTCCTGGAAGACGAATTCGGCGTAGGCCGCTTCCCAAAGCAGGAAGTTGGAGAGCCGCTGCTCGCCCGAGGTGCGGACGATCAGGTCCGGCGCCGGGGCGCCGGCGGTGCATAGCCGCGCCTCGAAGCTCGCCTCGGTGAGGTCTTCCGGCCGGGCGCGGCCCGCCCTCACCTCCTCGGCGAAGCCCCTGGCCGCGTCGAGGATGTCGGCATGGGCGCCGTAGTTGAAGGCCACCTGCAGCCGGAAGCGATCGTTCTTGGCCGTGCGGCCCTCGGCGCGATCGATCACCTCCTGGATGTCCGGCGGCAGGCCGGTGCGCCGGCCGAGCACGCGCACGTTCACCCCCTCGCGCGCCAGCCGGTCGAGGTCGGAATTCACATAGGTCTTGAGCAGGCTCATGAGGTCGGAGACCTCCTGGGCGGGCCGGCGCCAGTTCTCGGTTGAGAAGCCGAAGACGGTCAGCCGATCGATGCCGAACTCCGGAGCGGCCTCGACCGTGCGCTTCAGCGCCTGCACCCCGGCGCGATGACCGAACGAGCGCGGCAAGCCCCTCGCCTTCGCCCAGCGGCCGTTGCCGTCCATGATGATGGCGACGTGAAGCCCGCCGCCGCCGGGATAGCGTGCAGGAAAGGACGGCGGCGATATCACCTTGCTGGGCATGGCGCGGTCCAGGAGGGACGCGGGGGCGCGAGGGCGCTGGCGTCAGACCTGCATGATCTCCTGTTCCTTGGTTTTCAAGGTCTCGTCGACGCGCCTGATCGCCTCGTCGGTGAGCTTCTGCACCTCGGTCTGCATGCGATGATGCTCGTCCTTGGTGATCACGCTGTCCTTCTCGGCGTTCTTCAGATCCTCCATGGCGTGGTGACGCACATTGCGGACCGCGATCTTCTGGGTTTCGGCGTATTTGCCGGCCAGCTTGGCGAGATCCCGGCGGCGCTCCTCGGTAAGTGGCGGGATGGGGACGCGAAGGTTCTGACCCTCGACCACCGGGTTGAGACCGAGGCCCGCGGCTCTGATCGCCTTCTCCACCGAGACCACTACGCCGCGGTCCCAGACGCTGACCATCAGCGAGCGCGGATCGGGCACGCTCACCGCGGCGACCTGGTTCAGCGGCACGTTGGAGCCGTAGGCGTCGACGTGAATCTGGTCGAGCAGACCCGAGGAGGCCCTGCCCGTGCGAAGCGCCGAGAACTCCTCCTTCAGGGCCGTGACGGCCTTGTCCATCCGCTCGCCGTAGCGGGCCAGGACGGGTTTTTCAGTGACTGCCATGGCTCATCCTTCTAGCCGCGATCGTCGCGAAGCTCGGAGATGACGGTGTGCACGCCGCCGCCGGTCAGCACATCGAGCAACGCCCCGCGCTCGCGGATGGAGAACACCACGATCGGGATGGCGTTGTCGCGCATCAGGCTGATCGCCGAGGCGTCCATCACCTTGAGATCCTGGGCCAGGACCTCGAGATAACTCAGCTGGTCGTAGCGGCGTGCGTCCGGCTGCAGCTTGGGATCGGCGGTATAGACCCCGTCGACGCTGGTGCCCTTGAACAGGGCGTCGCAGCCCATCTCGGCGGCCCTGAGCGCGGCGGCGGTGTCGGTGGTGAAGAACGGATTGCCGGTGCCGGCGGCGAAAATCACCACCCGGCCCTTCTCGAGGTGCCGCAAGGCCCGGCGGCGGATGTAGGGCTCGCAGACCGCGGCCATGGGGATGGCCGACTGCACGCGGGTGTCGACGCCGGCCTTTTCGAGCGCGTTCTGCATGGCCAGGGCGTTCATCACCGTCGCCAGCATGCCCATGTAGTCGGCGCTGGCGCGCTCCATGCCGCGCGCGGCGGTCGACAGGCCGCGGAAGATATTGCCGCCGCCGATGACCAGGCAGAGCTCGACGCCATGCTTGACGATCTCGGCGACGTCCTCGGCCACCGCATCGACGGTCTGCATGTCGATGCCATAGCCGGCCTGGCCCATCAGCACCTCGCCGGACACCTTGAGCAGGACCCGGCGATATCTGGGCAGGCGCTGCGGCGGGCTCGTCGATTCCAGTGCCATGAGCGGTGTGTGCTCCGACGGGCGTTACGGCGCAAGCCTGCGGCCGGCGGCAGAGATCGGCAACGGGGAATCAAAAGCCCGCCGCCCCGTGCAAACCGGGACGGCGGGCCAATGAGACTGGCCGGCCTAGGCCTTGGTCATGGCGGCGACTTCGGCGGCGAAGTCGGGGCCGGCTTCCTTTTCGACCCCTTCGCCGAGGCCGAGGCGGACGAAGGCCTTCACCGACACAGGAGAGCCGAGCGTCTTGGCGGTTTCCGCCACCAGCTGCTCGACCGTCTGGTCGGGGTTCATGACGAAGGCCTGCTTCAGCAGCACGACTTCCTCGTAGAACTTGCGAAGACGGCCTTCGACCATCTTCTCGACCACTTGCGGCGGCTTGCCCGACGCTGCGGCCTGTTCGGCGAAGATGGCGCGCTCGCGCTCCACCGCCGCCGGATCCAGGTCGTCGGTCGACAGCGACAGGGGCTGGGTCGCCGCCACGTGCATGGCGATCTTGCGGCCGAGCTCCTGCAGCCTGGTCTGGTCGCCGGCGCCTTCGACGGCCACCAGCACGCCGATGCGGCCGAGTTCGGGCGCGGTGGCGTTGTGGACATAGGCCGCCACGGCTCCAGGCGAGACCTGGAAGCGGGCCGAACGGCGGACCACCATGTTCTCGCCGATGGTGGCGATCAGATTGGTGATCAGCTCCTGCACGCTCTGGCCGTCGGCGGTCCGGGCCGCGTTGACCGCATCGGCGCCGCCCTCGACGTCGAGGGCGGTCTTGGCGACCGTGCGCGCGGCGTTCTGGAACAGCTCGTTGCGGGCCACGAAGTCGGTCTCGGCGTTGAGTTCGATGACCGCACCGGTCATGCCGCCGCCGTCATTGCGCAGCGCCACGGCCACGAGGCCTTCGGCGGCCACGCGGTCGGCCTTCTTGGCCGCCTTGGACAGACCCTTGGTGCGCAGCCAGTCCATGGCCACTTCCAGGTCGCCCGCCGTCTCCACCAACGCCTTCTTGCAGTCCATCATGCCTGCGCCAGACTTCTCGCGCAGTTCTTTCACCAGGCCGGCGGTGATCTCCGCCATGACATCCTCCATTGGATGGGGCGTCGGCCGCGGAACGCGACCGGCGACATGATCTTGAATGGGGCGGAAGACTTCCGCCCGGGCTCAGACTTCGGCCGTCGCCTCTGTCGGCTCAGACTGCGAGGCGGCGGCCCCGGTATCTGGCTCGGCCGCGGCGGCTTCCGGCTCGGCTGCAGGCGCTTCGGGCTCGACTGCAGGCGCTTCCGGTTCGGCCGCCGGCGCCTCAGGCTCGGCGGCAGCCGCCTCGAGTTCGGCTGTGGCCGCCTCGAGCTCGGCCGCAACCGGCTCGGGCTCGGCAGCAGCCGCCTCGGGCTGGGCGGCGCTGGCGCGCAGCGCCGGCTCGACCGGGCTCTCGGCGGCGCCGAGATCCACGCCCATGGACGACTGGCCGGCCGCCAGGCCGTCGATGACGGAGTCGGCGACCAGGTCGCAGTAGAGCTGGATGGCGCGGGCGGCGTCGTCGTTGCCGGGAATCGGATAGGTGATGCCGTCCGGATCACAGTTGGTGTCGAGGATCGCCACCACCGGGATGTTGAGCTTGCGCGCTTCCTGGATCGCGATCGCTTCCTTGTTGGTGTCGATCACGACCATCAGGTCGGGAATGCCGCCCATGTCCTTGATGCCGCCGAGCGACAGCTCGAGCTTGTCGCGCTCGCGCGTGATCTGCAGCAGCTCCTTCTTGGTGCGGTGACCGCCGCCCTCGCCTTCCAGCACGCCTTCCAGTTCGCGCAGGCGCGCGATCGACTGGGAGATGGTGCGCCAGTTGGTCAGCGTGCCGCCGAGCCAGCGGTGGTTCACGTAATACTGGGCGCAGCGCTTGGCGGCCCCGGCGATCGGATCGGAGGCCTGGCGCTTGGTGCCGACGAACAGCACCCGACCGCCGCTCGCGGCCACTTCACGCACCTTCAGCAGGGCCTGGTGCAGCAGCGGGATGGTCTGGGAGAGGTCGATGATGTGGATGTTGGCGCGCGCGCCGAAGATGAAGCGGTCCATCTTCGGGTTCCAGCGGTGAGTCTGGTGGCCGAAGTGGGCGCCAGCTTCGAGCAGCTGTCGCATGGAGAATTCAGGTAGCGCCATGGGCGTCGGATGTCCTTCTTCCGGTTAGACCTCCGCAGGCGGCTCCCCAGAGAGGGACCGGAACGGTCGAAGCGGGATGTCTCCCCGGATCGGCCGAACGCCTGCGTGCGAGATGGGGGGTGCAGATAGGCGGATGGGGGCCAAATATCAAGGCGCTTCGTTAGAATCCGCTCATCCCGGCGAAAGCCGGGACCCAGGTTTTTTGGGGATGGTAGGTCTCGTACAGATCCAGCCAGCCTGGATTGGACCGCTCGATCAGCTCCAGCTTCCACAGTCGCCGCCATTCCTCGATCCGACGTTCGCGGCGGAATGCGCCTTCGCGGGTCTCATGCTGTTCGAACCAGACAAGCAGCTTCACCGCATGTTTCGCTGTGAAGATAGAGCCCGCGCCGACCTTGTGGTCCCACACCCGCTTCGCGAGGTTATCGGTCGATCCGACGTAGTGCGTCCCGTTGCGCTCGCTCGCCAGAATGTAGGTGTAGAAGGCCATAGCAAAAAAGCCTGGGTCCCGGCCTTCGCCGGGATGAGCGGATTTATAGGGCGGCGTAGTCCCTACACGTCCTCGAGGTACATCACCCCCGGGGCGGCCTTCAGGGCGCCCCTCAGGGCGGCGTCCAGGGTGAAGCGGCCGGGCAGCTTGACCTCGACTTCGCGGCCTTCGCCGAGGCCGGCGACCAGCAGCACCTCGCCTCCGCCGCGGGCAGCCGCGGCGCCCTGCAGACGCTGGCGCAGAGCATCGATCTCGGCCGAGCGGGCCGAGATGTGGATCCTGAGCCCCGCCGCGGCGGCCTCGACGGTCTTCTCGATCGGCTCGGCCTCGTCGCCGTAGAAGCGCACTTCGCCATCCTGGGCCTTGGCGCGGACCTTCAGGCTGATCGCCCGGCCAGGCTCGAGCAGCTCGCGGCAGCGGCGCAGGGATTCAGGCGGAAACAGCACCTCGTATTCGCCGGTGGGATCGGACAGCGAGATGAAGGCGAAGCGTTCGCCGCTCTTGGCCGAGGAGCGCTCCTGACGCCGGCGCACCACCCCGGCCATGCGGAAGGCCTCGACCCCCGCCTCGGCCTGGACCAGGGCGTCGGTGTAGAGGGTCGTGCGCCGCCGGCGCAGCACCTCGGTCATGTCCTCCAGCGGATGGCCGGAGAGGTAGAAGCCG
>DATCFQ010000410.1:0-3060 GCA_036509495.1 Caulobacteraceae bacterium | reverse complement strand
ATCGGCTTCCGGCATGACTTCGTTCCGTATCTAATTAGATGTCCGTCTATTTATTGAAGTGCGATCCGCCTGGCAAGCCGGCGCGCGGGGGTCAGTCGAGGCCGAACCCGCCGCGGCGCCTGGCCGTGCTGGCGGCGAACTGCTCGGGCCCCTTGTAGCTGACGTTGGCGCGCAGCGGGCTGGAAGCCGGCACGAACACCAGGTCCATTTCGGTGATGGCGTCGTCGAGGTCGCGCCGGATGATGGCGGCGATGTCGTAGAGCACCAGGCCGCGCTCCTGCAGCCAGGCTACCAGCGGCAGGAACTGGGTCATGCCGACGCCCTTGCGGTCGCCCCAGAGGGAGACCTCGGCGATCAGGGCCGCGGTCTGGCCCAGCACCTGCTCGGCCCCGGCCAGGGCCGCCAGCTCATAGCCCTGCACGTCGAGCTTCACGAGATAGGGCCCGGAAAGGTCGTGCTCGGCGGCGACGCCATCCAGGGTGACCATCGGCACGGTCCGCCGCCGCCCGTGCTTGGGATTGAGGATGAAGGAGGAGCCGGAGAGATTGGGGCTGACCACGAAGCTCGCCTCGCCGGCCTCGCGCCCCGCGGCGGCATGGATCGCCAGCGAGCCTGGATGGTCGGCGACGATGGCCTCCATGAAGCGCCGGGATTCCTCCAGCGGCTCGACCAGGACGTAGCGGACGCCTTCGAAGATGCCGTAGAGTTCCGGCGTGCCCTTGGCGACGCCGACGTCGAATACGGTGGCCAGCTCCAGGCCCGCGGTCTTCAGGCGCTCCAGACTGGCCCGCTTGGAGAGGCCGGGCTCCGCCCTCAACCGGCGTCTCCGGCCTTGGCCTCTGCACCCGGCCAGGAGCGGGCCGCGACGCTGAGCAGGAACACATGGCGCTCGCCCTGGCGGGCGTGGCCGCCGCGGTGGATCGCCTCGGGGTCGAACAGGTTGAGCTGGCCGCGGGGCCCGGTCATCACCCGCTCGCGGGCGATCAGGGCGGCGGTCTCCGGCGCGCCGGCCGGCATGTCGCCGCCGAACTCGGCCTTCACCTGCAGCGGGGCGGGCAGGGAGAGGAAGGATTTGCGCTGGCCGGGCGAGCGGGAGACCAGGGGAGATCGGTCGAAGGCGCGCCGGTGCACCCGCTCCAGGCTGCCTTGCTCCCAGCGGTGGCTGGTGGGGATCACCCCGAACGGACCCTGATCGTCGCCGACGTCGCCCAGATAGAGCACCACCTTCAAGGTGCAGTAGCCGCTGGAGTCGATGTGCAAGCCGACCGTGGGCGGGGTCTCGGCCGCGCCGTCACGGAAGATGTCGGTGCACCAGGCCTGGCCCGGCTGGTTCACCATCACCGCCGCCGCCTTCAGCCTGGCGTCGCCGGAGCCGAAATAGTCGATCGAGCTCTGCACCACGCCGGCTTTGCGCATGGTCTGGCCGGCTAGCTTCCAGAGCTCGGGATGGCGGTCGGGGGCGACCAGTTCCTGGGTGGCCTTGAAGCCGATCGGCTCGCCGGCGGCGCGCAGCTCGGCGATCTGGGTTCGGATGGTTTCGATCAGCGGTCGGGCGGCCGCGTGTAGCGGCTCAAGCAGCGCGGGCTCCAGCTGGCGGACGCAGCAGCCCTCGGCGGCCAGCTCGCGGGTGACGTCGGTCCCCGAGCCATAGCGATAGCCGAACACCGCCGCCCGCTCGCGCTCGGCGCGCTCGACCTCCTCGATGATCGGCGCCAGTCGCGCCTCGGCCTCGGCCGCCAGCCGGGCCTCGGGCTTGAACATGCCGCCGTAGGCCGGGTGGGCGGCGTAGTCGATGCGGGGCAGGCTCTGGTCAGAGGCCGCTTCGCTCCGTTCCGCCACCGCCGTCACGCTCATCCGGGTCCCGCCGCCGCCTCGCCGATCGGGCTTGGGGCCCGCCGGCGGAGTAAACCTTACACGCCAGGATGGGGATAAACCAACGACCGCAAGCGCACGCAACCGAGACGGCCGTTTGGCGGCGCGCCGGCCGGGCGCTAGACTGTGGTTGGGCCATTTGCGGGCCGGGCGTTCAAGCTCAGGTCCCGCGGGGAGAAATTCGATGAGACGATTGCTGACCGGCGCGGCGATGACCGGCCTGATGCTGAGCTGCCTGGCCGCCGCGCCCGCGTTCGCGGCGCTCAAGACCGGCGACAAGGCGCCGGAATTCACCGCCCAGGCGTCGATGGGCGGCAAGGTGTTCACCTTCAGCATGAAGGACGCCCTGAAGAAGGGGCCGGTGGTGCTGTATTTCTATCCGGCGGCGTTCACCCCCGGCTGCACCCTGGAGGCGCACGAGTTCGCCGACGCCATGGACGACTTCAAGAAGCTGCACGCCACCGTCATCGGCGTCTCGCGCGACGACATCGACAAGCTGAACAAGTTCTCGGTCTCGGAATGCCGCTCCAAGTTCCCGGTGGCGGCCGACACCGACGGCAAGATCACCCAGTCCTACGACGTGGTGCTGATCCCGCCGTGGAATCCCAAGGGGCCGACGATCGCCAACCGCACCTCCTATGTGATCTCCAAGGGCGGCAAGGTGGCCTATGAGTACACCAGCCTGGATCCGGCCAAGCACGTCGAGAACACCATGGGCGCGGTGAAGAGCCTCGACGCCCGCTAGACTTCAGACGGCCGCCCGGGCGATGCGGCCCGGGCCGGTCAGTCTGAGACCGTCCGCGCGTCCGTCGAAATAGCGACGGTTCAGAGCGGACGCATCCAGCACTTCGACATCGCCAAACCCGAGCGCCGACAGGCGCCCGGGCAAGGCGTCCGGATCGAAGGCGCTGAGGAACGGCTCGCCGGCGGCCGCGACCCGGGCGGCCAGGGCTTCGTAGGCGGCGCGGGCGAGCGGCTCGAGGCTCTCGGCGGTCACCCGGAAGTCGAACACGGTCTCGCTGCCGGCGGGCAGGCGGCGAGTTGACCCAGGGTGTGCATCGCCGCCGCCTCGTCCAGGTACATGCTGACCCCCAGCCAGGACACGAAGGCGGGCCTCGCCGCATCGAACGGCGAGGCGGCGAGGCCCTCGGCCAGGGTCTGGGTCTGGAAGTCGACCGGCGCGAAGGC
>DATCFQ010000409.1:0-9888 GCA_036509495.1 Caulobacteraceae bacterium | reverse complement strand
CAGGGGCTCGCGGATCTGGTCCAGGGTCGGCATGGCCGCCGGGGCCACCTTGTCGACCCGCAGAGCATAGTATTCGCCGCCGCCGAGGTCGGTGATGTCGGTCTCGCCACCCTGGGGCAGGGAGAAGGCGTCCTTCAGCATCTTCGGATTGAGACTGGGCAACGGCTGGCCGTTCGGCATCTTGCCTTCGGCGGTGATCGGCGGCAGCACGAAGACCTGCACCCCCGCCGCCTTGGCCGCCGCGACCATCGGCTGGCCCTTGCTATGGGCGTCGGAATAGGCCCCCGACTGGTCGTAGGCGGCGTTCTTGGCGGCCTTGTCGTTCAGCTCCTTCTCGATCTGGGGTCGCGCCTCTTCCAGGGTCTCGGGCTTGGCCGGCGTGATGCTGACCAGCTTGGCGACGGCCAGGCCGAACTGGCCGTGGATCGCGCCGGAGGTCTGCCCGGGCTGCATGGCGAAGACGGCCTGGGCCACGGTCGGATCGGGGACCTGGGCCTGGGGCGTATCGGCGAAGCTGAGCGGCTTGACGCCATAGGACTTGGCGATGGCGCTGGCGTCCTCGTCCTTGCCCAGGCGTGCGGCGATGGCGGCGGCCTGGGCCGCGTCCTTGGCCGGGATCTGGACGAAGGTGCGCCGCTCGGGCGTCGACAGCCGCGCCTTCACCACGTTGAACATCTGCTGCACGTCCTTGTCGCTGGGATGCAGCGTCGGCGCGATGGCCTGGGCGCTGACGCGCACCATGCTGATCTGGCGCAGCTCCGGCCGGCGCAGCTGGGCGGCGTACTGGGTCATCATCTGCTTGAGCTGGGCGTCGGTCGGCTTGGCCGGGATCGGCTGCCCGCGCGGGTCGAGCAGGAAGTAGTCCGCCACTCGGCCCTGCTGGTCGAGCGAAGACAGCAGCACCGCGTAGCTCAACGGAGCCTGCAGTCCCGCCTCCATGGCCGATTTGAAGTGCTCCATCGACAGCTGGTCCCGCAGGTCCTGCTGGAACCCCGCCGGCGTCAGATTGTGCTGCGACAGCAGCTGCTCGTAGGTCTGCTCCTCGAAGGCGCCGGTCACTGGATTGAAGAAGGCCGGGATCTTGCGCAGCTCGTTGATGACCAGTTGGTCGGACGCCTGCACGCCGGATCGCCGGACGGCTTCCTGCACCGACTCGGAGGTGGCCAGGTCGTCGAGGAACTGCTGGACCACGCCCTGCTTGGCCGCCTCGTCGGCGGTGACCGCCTGGCCGGTCTGCTGCCGGAACTGCTGGAGCTGCTGCTGGAAGCGCTGCTTGAAGTCCGCCGAACCGACCTCGCGCGAGCCCGCCTTCACCACCGCGTCGCTGATGCGGAACTTGAAGACGTCGCGCACGCCCCAGACGCCGAAGCTGACGATCAACAGGCCCATCAGCACCGCCGCCACGGGCGATTTCGCGAAGGTTCGGAATTTGCCCATCATGGCGGAGGTCTCCCCGGGCTGACCGCCCGGCGCTTCGTATAGTGGAGGGGTTGGAGTCACGGCAAGCCGAGGGTCCCCGGCCTGGCGCCGCCGCGACAGCGAGCTTGGCTGCGTCGGGGGCCTGGACTATGCACCAGCCATGGCTTCTTTTGGGCGCAAGCTGATCGCCGGCAATTGGAAGATGAACGGCCTCCAGGCCTCACTGGAGCAGGCGCGCGCCGTCGCCGAGGCGCTGCAGCGGCAGCCCTGCCCGAACCGGGTGGCGATCTGTCCGCCGGCGACCCTGATCTTCCCGATGGTCCAGGCCGTGGCGGGATCCGGCGTCGAGGTCGGGGGGCAGAATTGCTACCTCGAATCTTCCGGAGCCTTCACCGGCGAGATCTCGGCCGAGATGCTGGCCGACGCGGGCGCCACCGTGGTGGTGCTCGGCCACTCCGAGCGGCGGCAGTTGTTCCACGAGACCGACGCAGGCGTCGCGGCGAAGGTGAGGGCCGCGCTGAGGGCGGGTCTGGAACCCATCGTCTGTGTCGGCGAAGCCCTGGAGCAGCGCCGGGCCGGTCATGCGCTCGAGGTGGTGGCCCGGCAGGTGAGGGGCTCTTGTCCCGACGCGCTGCGGGGCTGCGCCTTCGCCGTCGCCTATGAGCCGATCTGGGCCATCGGATCGGGCCTGACCCCGACCACCCAGGAGATCGAGCAAGTGCATGGCGCCATCCGCGGCCTGCTCGCCGAACAGCTGGGCGAGGCCGGCCGGATCGCGCCGATCCTCTATGGCGGCTCGGTGAAGCCCTCCAACGCCAAGGAGATCCTGGCGGCCAACGAAGTCGGCGGCGCCCTGGTCGGCGGCGCCTCGCTGATGGCCGAAGACTTCCTCGCCATCATCCGGGCGGCAGGCTAGCGGCCGAGCTTGCATGGGGCGAGCGTGCCCCATATCGGCGTTATCGGGTCGCGCCCGGTGTCCACAAGACGTCCCGCTCGCCCTTGGCGTTGGCCCATCGGGCGGCTGTGAACAAGAGATCCGAGAGGCGGTTGAGGTAACGCATCGCGGGACCTGAGACCTCCTCGTCGGGCAGGTCCGACAGCGCCACCGCGATCCGTTCCGCGCGGCGGCAGACGGTGCGCGCCAGATGCAGCGCCGCGGCGGCTTGCGAGCCGCCCGGCAGGACAAAAGAGTTGAGCGGCGAAAGCTCGGAGTTCAGTTGATCGATCTCGTTTTCCAGTCGCGTCACCTGGCCGTCGATGATCCGCAGGGCCGTGGCGCCCTCGCTGAGGCCGCGCTCGGGCGTGGCCAGATCCGCGCCGAGGTCGAACAGCTCGTGCTGGATGCGCGCCAGCATCGGATCGAGCACGGCGTCCTCGCCGGTGTGGATACGCACGAGGCCGATGCAGGCGTTGGTTTCGTCGACGGCGCCATAGGCCTCGACCCTCGGATGCCACTTTCGCGCCTGCTCGCCGGTGGCCAGCATGGTGTCGCCCTTGTCGCCGGTGCGCGTGTAGATCCGCGTCAATCTGACCATGGCCGTCTTCCGGCCTCAGTGATGGTGGACGTAGAAACCGGCGAGGATGAGCAGGATCGCCACGAATTGCAGCACCACGCGAAGGCGCATGAGCTTGTTCGAATAGGAACGGCTGAATTCGCCTCCGCGATGGAGCGAGTAGAAGCCGAGGCCCAGGGTGATCACCACCGCCAGCAAGGCCACGAGGATCAGAATGTCGAAGATATCCATCGGGAAATCCTAGAGCGGCTAGCCGCGCCGCACCACCGCCTTCGTATCGGCGGAGTTTGAGTGAGCATGCAAAACACCATGAATAGCCGTCCGGTCTTTTCCTCGTCGCCCGAGCCCGTGGCCGCCGCCCTGCCGAAAGGGGTTCGCGCCGCCGGCAAGGCCCGATCCCGCCAGAGCCTGCTCGACGCCGCCAAGCGGCTGTTCATGCAGCGCGGCTATGAAGGCGCCACGGTGCGCGAGATCGCCGCCGCCGCGGGCCTCTCCACCGGCGCGGTGTTCGCCAGCTTTTCCGACAAATCCGATCTGTTCAACGAAGTGCTGCTCGCCGACCTGGAGCAGCAGGCGGTTCTCATGCGCGAGGCCGCCGGGGCTGGCGGTCCGGTGGGAGAGCGGTTGAAGCGGGTGCTCGACGTCGGCTTCCAGTGGCAACTGCAGCAGCTCGAGCTGCTGCGCGCGGCCGTGGCCGTGTCCTGGTCGCAAGGGCTTTCCGGCGATCTCGGCGATCGGCCGGTGCGCGCGGCGGTGATCGAGCAGCTGCGCGAGGCGCTCGGCGCCGGCGTCGACGGCGGTGAGCTGAAGCCGGAGACGGATGTGGAGCTGGTCGCCGAGACCCTGTGGGATTGCTACATCCGCAGCTATCGCCGCGCCCTCTACGAGTCCTGGGGTTTCGATCAGCTCAGCGCTCGGCTGGGCCGCCAGATCGATCTGCTGCTGGCCGGCCAGCGGGCGTAACCCCCCCTCTTACCGGCCCGAGGAATTTCTGAGGCCGATTCGGTGACGGTTGGCTGAGCCGGGGGACGGGCGCTAAAGGGCGTCATGCGCACTGACGTCCCCCAACCGATCCGCCTGGCCGACTATCGGCCGCCCGCCTTCCTGGTCGACGAGGTCGAGCTCGACTTCGCGCTCGAGCCGACGGCGACTCGGGTCAAGGCCCGGCTGAAGCTGCGTCGCAACGGCGATCACCAGGACGCCCTGGTGCTGGACGGGGTCAGGCTGAAGCTCCAGAGCGTCGCCATCGACGGCCAGGCGCTCGGCGGCAACCACTATGAGGTCTCGGACGAGACCCTGACCATCCCCGATGTCCCCGAGACCTTCACCCTCGAAACCGAGGTGGTGATCGACCCCCAGGCCAACACCCACCTGGAGGGCCTCTACATGTCGGCCGGCCGGTTCTGCACCCAGTGCGAGCCGGAGGGCTTCCGCAAGATCACCTACTGGCCCGACCGGCCGGACGTGCTGTCGCGCTTCACCGTGCGCATGGAGGGCGACAAGGCCGCCTATCCGCGGCTGCTGTCCAACGGCAACCTGATGGACTCCGGCGACATGATCGGCGGCCGGCACTACGCCGTCTGGAACGACCCGTTCCCCAAGCCCAGCTATCTGTTCGCCATGGTGGCCGGCGAGCTCGACATGATCGAGGACAGCTTCGTCACCATGACCGGCCGCACGGTCGATCTGCGCATCTATGTCGACCCCGGCCAGGGCCCCCGCGCCGTCTACGCCATGGACGCCCTGAAGCGCTCCATGCGCTGGGACGAGGAGGCGTTCGGACGCGAGTACGACCTCGACCTGTTCATGATCGTCGCCGTGCGCGACTTCAATTTCGGAGCGATGGAGAACAAGGGGCTGAACATCTTCAACTCCTCCCTGCTGCTCGCCGACGCCGATACCGCGACCGACGCCAATTACGAGCGGATCGAGAGCGTCATCGCCCACGAGTACTTCCACAACTGGACCGGCGACCGGATCACCTGCCGCGACTGGTTCCAGCTGTGCCTGAAGGAGGGCCTGACGGTCTTCCGCGACCAGAGCTTCTCGGCCGACCAGCGCGGCCATGCAGTGCAGCGGATCAAGGACGTGCGCTCGCTGCGCGCCCGGCAGTTCGCCGAGGACTCCGGGCCCCTGGCCCATCCGGTGCGGCCGACCAGCTTCGTCAAGATCGACAATTTCTACACCGCGACCGTCTACGAAAAGGGCGCGGAGGTCATCCGCATGCTGAAGACCTACGTCGGCCCCGAGGACTTCCGCCGCGGCATGGACCTCTATTTCGAGCGGCTGGACGGCACGGCCGCGACGCTGGAGCAGTTCATCCCCTGTTTCGCCGAGGTGTCCGGCAAGGATCTCTCGGCCTTCTTCACCTGGTACAATCAGGCTGGTACGCCCGAGGTGCGGGTCGAGCAGCACTATGACTCGGCCACGAAGACGCTGGAGCTGACGCTCGGCCAGACCACCCCGCCGACGCCCGGCCAGGCCGAAAAGGCGCCGGCGCCGATCCCGGTGCGGCTGGGGCTGCTGGACCAGGACGGCAAGGCCCTGACCTTCCGCGCGCCTGGCGCCGAGACGGCGGCGGCCGAGGCGCTGCTGATGCTGACCGAGTCGCAGATGACAGTCCGCCTGACCGAGGTCGAACGGGCGCCGGTGCTCTCGGCCCTGCGCGGCTTCTCCGCCCCGGTGAAGCTCAGGTCCGACGCCGCTCCGGAAGACCGCTATGTGCTGCTGGCCGCCGATCCGGACCTGTTCAATCGCTGGGAGGCGGGCCAGAGCCTGGCCGAGGAGCTGATCCTCGCCCGCGCCAAGGGCGAGCCCGACGAGGCCGGCGAGGCTCGCTTCGCCGCCGCCCTTGGCCGCGCCGTCGCCGACCAGTCGGCCGAGCCGGCCTTCACCGCCCTGATGCTGCAGCTGCCCGAGGAGACAGATCTCGCCATCGCCATGGCGCACGGCGCCGATCCGGCCGCCATCCACGCCGCCCGCGACACGATTCGCCGCGGTATCGCCCGGAGCCTCGGGGCGGATCTGCGACGGCTGCACGAGGCCCAGGGGCCGGGCGGGGCCTTCTCGCCCGACGCCGACAGCGCCGGCCGCCGGTCCCTGGCCAATTCCGCGCTCGAGGTGCTGGCCGCCGATCCGACGCCCGGGACCGCCGAGCTGGCGCTCAGCCACTACCGCGGGGGCGCCAACATGACCGACGCCATGGGGGGACTGGACGCGCTGAGGCTGATCGGCGGCAAGCCGTTCGACGACGCGCTGGAGGACTTCTACGCCCGCTGGAAGCACGAGCCCCTGGTGGTGGACAAATGGTTCGCCATCCAGGCGCGCGCGCCGGGGCCCGATGCGCTCGGCCGGGTGCTGGGCCTGACCGCCCATCCGGCCTTCGACCCGAAGAATCCCAACCGCCTCCGCGCCCTGGTGGCCAGCTTCGCTTCTTACAATCCGGCCGCCTTCCACGACCCGAGCGGCGCCGGCTACCGCTTTCTGGCCGACCAGATCCTGGTCGTCGACCGCTTCAATCCCAATATTGCCGCGCGCCTGATCGAGCCGCTCGGCGGCTTTCGTCGCTTCAAGCCCGAACTGGCGGCCAGGATGAAGGGCGAACTCGAGCGCATCTTGGCCACCGAGGGCCTATCAAAGAACGTCTATGAACTGGCCTCGCGGGCCCTGGCCTGAGCGGAGACTCAGCGTTGTTGCAGTCCGCCGCGGGTAGAGCGGTCCGTTAACTGCGGTCGACTAGAGATGGCTTTTTTGCCGCGGGCGGATTCGCCCGTCCGCCGGGACATTAGACGGCGATGCACGGCCGCAATCTCCTTTGGCGCAGATGCCCCCGCGCGTAAGCTCGCGTGTGGGTGAATCGGGTAGGGAGCACGTGAGCTTGGCGAGCCGCGGGCGGGGAAGCAAAAGCGGCTCGGACGGCGAAGCCGATCTGACCGGCTCCGCCGCACCCAAGCGGTCCGGCGGCTCCATGCGCGTGGCGATCCTGTCCGCCATGCTGCTGATGAGCCTCTACGTCATCTTCCAGATGCGCACCCTGTCGCTCTCGGCCCCCAGCGCCGACGCCACGACGACGCAGATGAGCCAGCATGCCGCGCTCGGCGGCGCCCGCGCCGACGCCCGGCTCGCCGCGCTCGAGGCCGCCCTGGAAGCGGCGCGCCAGCAGGCGGGCCGCGATTCGGCCGATCCGATCGGGGCCGCCGAGCTGGTGGCCAAGGCCGGCGCTCCCGCCGCCGCCGCCGCCGCGGTGGTCGACGAGACCGGCGTCCTGGCCCGCAGCGGCGCGGCCAAGGGCTCGGACTTCGTCAAGGCGGCGGCCGCCGCCCGCGCTTCGGGCAAGGCGATGTGGGTCGGTGGGTCCAACGATTGGCTCTACGTCGCCGCCACCGCCTCGGGCCCCCGCGGGCCGGTGGAGATCGTCGCCGCCACCGACGCCTCGACCCTGCTCAGCGACGACATCGGCGAGCCGTTCCAGGCCATCGCCACGCCTGAGGGCGGACTGGTGACCGTCGCGGGACCGGGCGGCGCGGGGGAGGCCTCCACGGTCAAGGACGCCCTCGCCATCACCCCGGCGGACGTCGCCGGCGGCGCGGCGCAGGGGCGGCTGCCGAACGGGACCCCGGTGCGGCTGGCGGTGAAGTCCATCGGCGACGGCGCCCTGGTCGAGCTGGTCGGCCAACCCGGCCAGGCGCCCGGCCTCGGCGCAGGCGAGCTGATCACCAGGCTGGTCTCAGTCTTCGGCCCCCTGACGATCGGGGCGCTGTTCACCGTCCTTTTGATGGTCCAGCGCCGCCTGGCGATCGCCGCCCAGAAGGCCTATTCCGACACCGAGCAGCGCTTCCGCCTGGCGGTGGAAGCCGCGCGCTGCGGCATCTGGGAATGGGACCTGAAGGCCGACCGGGTGTTCATGTCCGACGTCACCGGCGCCATCCTCGGCTGGGGCGGAGGCGGGGTGGTCGACGGCCGTCAGGTGCTGGATCGCATCGCGCCCGACCATCGCGACCGGGTGCGCCAGGCGCTGCAGGCGGCCAAGGCCTATGGCGCCTTCGACGTGTCGTTCCGGGTGCCCGACAGGCACGGCCGCACAGCTTGGATCGACGCCCGCGGCCAGGGACTGGATCCCACCGACGAGGGTTACGGCCGCATCATCGGCGTGGCGCTGGATGTCACCGAGGAGCGGCTGGCCCAGGCCCGCGCCCAGGCCGCCGAGAACCGGCTGCGCGACGCCATCGACAGCGTCTCGGAAGCCTTCGTGCTCTGGGATCGGCTGGGGCGGCTGCAGCTCTGCAACCAGAATTTCCGCACCTTCTTCTCGCTCGAACCCAGGATCCTGAAGCCCGGCGCCTCGCGCGAGAGCGTCGCCCGCTTCGCCCAGCTCGCCATCCGAAGCGAGCATCCCTCTCCCCTGGGCAAGGGAGTGCGCGAGGCCGAGCTGAACGACGGCCGCTGGCTGCAGATTTCCGAGCGGCGTACGGCCGAGGGCGGCCTGGTGGTCACCGCCATCGACATCTCGGCGATCAAGCAGCAGGAAGCGGTGCGGCGGGGCAATGAGGAGGCGCTGCAGGCGGCCGTGCACGACCTGCAGAACAGCCAGGAGCAACTGGCCGAACTCGCGCGCAAGTACGAGGCCGAGAAGATCCGCGCCGAGGGCGCCAACCAGGCCAAGAGCGAGTTCCTGGCCAATATGAGCCACGAACTGCGGACGCCGCTGAACGCGATCAACGGCTTCTCCGAGATCATGGTCAACCAGCTGTTCGGCCAGCTCGGCGACAAGCGCTATGTCGAATACGCCCAGGACATCCTGAGTTCCGGCCAGCACTTGCTGGCGCTGATCAACGACATCCTCGACATGGCCAAGATCGAGGCCGGCAAGCTCAACATCAAGTTCGAGCCGATCCGGCTGGACGAGGTGATCGAGGACGCCGCCCGGCTGATGCGCAACCGCGCCGACACCGCGGGCCTCGAGCTGGTGCTGGAACCTCAGGACCTGCCCGAGATCGAAGCCGATTACCGGGCGGTGAAGCAGGTGCTGCTGAACCTGATGTCCAACGCCATCAAGTTCACCCCGCGCGGCGGCAAGGTGACGGTGCGCACGGTGCTGGAGATGGGCCCCGAGGGCGAGCGGGTCCGGGTCCTGGTGCAGGACACCGGCATCGGCATCTCCGACCAGGACATGCATCGGCTGGCCAAGCCGTTCGAACAGATCGAGAGCCAGCTGTCCAAGACCCAGCAGGGCTCGGGCCTGGGCCTGGCGCTCACCAAGTCGCTGGTGGAGATGCACTCGGGCCAGCTCGACATCGAAAGCGAGCCCGGCAAGGGCACCACGGTCAGCTTCACCCTTTTGGTGCAGCAGCCCTCCGCGGAGTCCAAGCCCGGCTCAGCCTACGCGGCGTAAAGGCGACGCCGCCCTCTAGCGAGAGCGGTCTTCTTCCTGGATGGCCTTGTGGGCCTTCTTGTGGGCGACCTTCGCCTTGTGCATCGCGACCTTGGCGTACGTCTTGGCCCTGTGATCCTGCTTCTTGGCGTCCTTGGCTTCGTCCTTGGCGATCGCAGCGTCGGCGACAGCCGGATTCTTCTTTTCGCCGTCCCTTTTCATCTGGGCGGGGGTGACCTGTGCGGCAGCCACGTAGGGGACCAATCCCACGGACGACAGGGCGAAGGCGGCGGTAACGGCCACGAGGATCTTGTTGCGCATGGGATGCTCCGGGATGGTGACCCCCGAATAACGCCAGAGCTGAGCTATAGTTCAGGTATAGCAGGGACCGCGCCGGCCGGAATCGGCGGATGGAGTCGTCGCCTCCGCGCGGCGGACCGAAAAGCGCTAAATATTTTCTGCTTTACAGAAAGTTATTTTCGTCATATAGGACATCCATCGAGGAGATGCCTGATGACGGACGACCAAGCCCTTGGCCAGGTTCGACGCCTGAGCCGCCCATTTCTGATCCTGCTGTCGATCGCG
>DATCFQ010000408.1:0-4854 GCA_036509495.1 Caulobacteraceae bacterium | reverse complement strand
TCGACCTCGGCGTCTCCTCCATGCAGATCGACCAGCCCGAACGCGGCTTCTCGTTCATGCGGGACGGCCCGCTCGACATGCGCATGGGCGAGGACGGGCCGAGCGCGGCCGACCTGGTCAACAGCTCAGAGCCGTCGGAGCTGTCGCGGATGTTCTTCGTCTATGGCGAGGAGCGCCAGGCGCGTCGCATTGCCGCCGCCCTGGTGCGCCGACGGGCTATTGAACCTTTCACGCGGACCCTCGACCTCGCCGAATCTGTGGAAAAGGCGGTGGGCGGGCGTCGCGGCGCCCCGATCCACCCCGCCACCCGCGTATTCCAGGCGCTCAGAATCGCGGTCAACCAGGAGCTATCGGAGCTCGAAGCCGGTCTGGACGCAGCGGAGCGTGTGTTGAAGTCTGGCGGCAGGCTCGCGGTGGTCACCTTCCACTCGCTGGAAGATCGGATCGTGAAGGCCTTCTTCACCGAGCGCGCCGGATTGCTGCCGTCCGGATCGCGCCACCTGCCGCCCACCGCCGCCGGCCCCGAACCCAGCTTCGAGCTGCTGTTCAGAGGCGCCCTTCCGGCTGGGGCCATCGAAGCGCTGGAGAACCCCCGCGCCCGCTCGGCCAAGCTCAGGGCCGGCATGCGCACCTCCGCCCCACCGATGCGGAGGGCGGCATGATCCTTCTTCGCCAAGGCTACGAAGGACTTGTCCTCCGAAGCTCCGTCAGGAGCGCAGGAGGATGAGCATCGGGGCGCTGTTCACCCGCCGGGTCCGCGGCGTCCGCCTGGTCAACGTCTGGGGCGCGGGCTTTTTGCTGGTGCTGGTGATCGCCCTCTATCTGGTGAAGACCTTCGCCGGCGGCGAGCGGGCCGACATCGCCCAGACCGAGCAGCAGATCGCCGACGAGCAGCACCGCATCCGCCTGCTGCACGCCGAACTCGCCTATCTCGAACAGCCGGCCCGCATCGAGCGTTTGTCGGAGCAGTACCTCGGCATGCAGCCGGCCGTCGGCAAGCACGAGACCAGCGTCGACAGCCTGCAGCAGATCGCCGGCGCCGGCGCCAAGACCCCTGCCGCCGCGGCCGCGCCGCCTGAGTCCTCGGCCCCCCCGATGTCGTCCGCTCCGCCGATGTCTTCCGCCCCATCCGATGGAGCGGGCCAATGAGCCCCGTCGACTTCGTCCGCGGCGGCCCTTCCGGCGCCTGGACGTGGATCGGCGAGCAGATCTGGCGTGTCGAACGCGGCTTCGAGAACGCCCGCGCCCAGCGTCGCGAGCAGGACGCCAGCTACCGCATCTTCTTCGTGCTGGTGCTGTTCGCCACCGCCTTCGCCACTCTGGCCTGCGGCGCCCTCCATGCGGTGATTTCCGGCCCGCACGAGGGGATCGGGGCGGCGTCCGTCCCGGTCGCCCGCGCCGACCTGGTCGACCGCAATGGCCAGCTGCTGGCCGTCGACCTCACGCACTTCGGCGCCTATCTCGACCCCCACGACGTCTGGGACGTCGACGAGACCCGCCGCGCCCTGACCGCCGCCCTGCCGCCGCAGGCGCGCGATCGGGTCGGCCGCGCCCTGGCCTCGGGGCGGCGGACATATCTGGTCGGCGGCCTGACGCCCGAGGAAAAGGACAAGCTCCACGATCTCGGCCTGCCGGGCTTGAGTTTCGAGGAGGAGGATCGCCGGGTCTATCCGGCCGGTTCAACCGCCGCGCACCTGATCGGCTTCACCGACACGGGGGGCAGGGGCCTGGCCGGGGCCGAGCGGGGCCTGGACAAGCTGATCCTGCAGGAGGGCGCCGACGGCCGGCCGGTGGCGCTGTCGATCGACATCCGGGTCCAGGCGGTGCTGGACGAGGAGCTGAAGACCGCGTCGGACACCTTCCAGACCCTGGACGCGGCCGGGATCGTGGTCGACCTGAAGACCGGCGAGATCCTCGCCATGTCGAGCTATCCGACCTTCGATCCCAACGAGCTGTCCAAGACGTCCCAGGCCAATCTGACCAACCACGTCGCCCAGACGGTCTATGAGCCCGGCTCGGTGTTCAAGGTCTTCACCCTGGCCATGGGCATCGACTCCGGCGTCGCCGACATCAATACGCCGTTCGACGTGCGCACCCCCCTGGTGCTGCCCGGCCGGATCATCCACGACGACGAGAAGGGCGACGCCACCCTGCCGCTCTGGAAGGTGTTCACCCACTCATCCAACATCGGCGCCGCCAAGCTCGGCTTGAGGGCCGGCGCGGATCGGATGAGCCACTACTTCAGCGACTTCGGCCTGTTCGCCGCCGCCCCGAGCGAGCTCGCGGAGTCGGCCCGCCCGCTGCATTCGAAGAAGCTCGACGAGAACACCGTCGCCTCGATGTCCTTCGGCCAGGCCATCTCGGTCAGCCCCCTGGCCCTGGCCACCGGCATGAGCGCCATCCTGGATGGCGGGATCTATCGGCCGCTGACCATCCGCAAGGTCGACGGCGCCCCGGCCGCAGGACGCCGGGTGATCCAGGCCTCGACCTCGCGCACCATGCTCGACCTGATGCGCCTGAACGCCGTTCAGGGCACCGGCCGCAAGGCCGACGCCCTGGCCCCGGGCCTGCGGCTCGGCGGCAAGACGGGCACCGCCCAGAAGCCGGAGAACGGCCACTACGGGAAGATGCGGGTGACCTCCTTCGCGTCGGTGTTCCCCACCGACGGGCCAATGGACGCCCAGCGCTACTTCATCCTGGTCACGCTGGACTCTCCGCATCCGACGAAGGAGACCTTCGGTCTCACCGAGGGGGCCTGGAACGCCGCGCCGACCGTCGGCCGTGTGATCGACCGCATCGCCCCCTTCCTGGGCGTCAAGCGCGTCGCCGCGTCGCCCGGCCAAGCCCAGGCCATCACCTCACCGCAAGATCTCGGCGGAGCAGACTAGTGGCGGCGCGTCTTTCCAGCCTCCTGCAGCGCGACCTGGACGCCGATCCGGAAATCACCGGCGTCACCGCCGACAGCCGCAAGGTGCGCCCGGGCTCGCTGTTCGTGGCCCTCCCGGGCTCCAGGACCGACGGCCGCAGCTTCATCGCCGCCGCGCTCGACGCCGGGGCGGCGGCGGTGCTGGCGCCGGACGACGTCGAGGGTCTGCCGGTTCCCGCCCTGCACGCCAGCGACCTGCGCCGCGCCTACGCCCTGGCCGCGCGCGCCTTCTACGGCCGCCAGCCCAAGACCTGCGTCGCCGTCACCGGCACCAACGGCAAGACCTCGGTGGCGGTGTTCTGCCGCCAGATCTTCGAGCGGCTGGGCAAGAGCAGCGCCAGCATGGGCACCCTGGGCGTGCAGGCGGGAGCCGAGCAGCTCACCCCGCCGGGTCTCACCACCCCCGACGCGGCCGATGTGGCCCGCCTGATGGCCGACCTCGCCGAGCGCGGGGTGACGCACCTGGCGCTGGAAGCCTCCTCGCACGGGGTCGACCAGCGGCGGCTCGACGGCGTCGCCCTGACGGCGGCCGGCTTCACCAACCTGACCCAGGACCACCTCGACTACCACGGCACCATGGGGGCCTATCGCGCCGCCAAGCTGCGGCTGTTCGAGACCCTTTTGCCGCGCGGCGGCGCGGCGGTGCTGAACGCCGATTCCGACGCCTACGACGCCTTCTCCGCTGCGGCGGTGACCTCCGGCCAGTCGGTGCTCTCGGTCGGCGAGGCGGGCCACGGCCTGCGGCTGGTCGATCGGCGGCCGGTTCCCGGCGGCCAGCAGCTGACGCTCGATGTCTACGGCCGGCGCTACGAGATCCGCCTGCCGCTGGCGGGCGCGTTCCAGGCGTCCAACGCTCTGGTCGCCGCCGGCCTCTGCATCGCCGCGGGCGAGACGGCCGAGGCGGTGCTGGCGGCGCTGGAGCACATCGAGGGCGCACCGGGACGTTTGCAGCGGGTCGGCTCGGGGCCGCGCGGCGGCGAGGCCTATGTCGACTACGCCCACACCCCCGACGGCCTGGAGACGGTGCTGAAGGCGCTCAGGCCGCATGCGCGCGGCCGGCTGATCGTGGTCTTCGGCGCCGGCGGCGACCGTGATCGCGGCAAGCGGCCCCTGATGGGCCAGGCCGCCGCCGCTCTGGCCGACCTGGCCATCGTCACCGACGACAATCCGCGCAGCGAGGACCCGGCCTCGATCCGCGCCGCCATCCTGGCCGCGGCGCCGGGGGCCCGGGAGATCGGCGACCGCCGCGCGGCGATCGGCGCGGCCTGCGCCCTGCTGCAGGACGGTGACGTGCTGGTGGTGGCCGGTAAGGGCCACGAGCGGGGCCAGATCGTCGGCGCCGCGGTGCATCCTTTCGACGACGTGGCCGAGACCGCCGCCGCGCTGGGGATGGAGGCGGCCCATGGCTGAGCCGCTGTGGACCTCCGCCGAGATCGCCGCCGCCACCGGCGGACTGTTGCAGGGCGCCGGCTTCGAGGCGACCGGCGTCAGCATCGACACCCGCACCCTGGAGGCGGGCGACCTGTTCGTGGCGCTGAACGGCGCGCGCGACGGCTTCGTCTTCGCCGGCGACGCCTTCGCCAAGGGCGCGGCTGGCGTCCTGACCGCCCAGCTCGTCGACGGACCTCACATCGAGGTGGACGACACCCTCCTGGCCCTGGAGCGGCTTGGCGTGGCGGCGCGGTTGCGCTCGGACGCCCTGCGCGGCGCGGTGACCGGCTCGGTCGGCAAGACCAGCGTCACCCAGGCGATCAAGGCGGCCCTGGAGCTGGCCGGCCCCGCCCACGGCTCGGTGAAGTCCTACAACAACCACTTCGGCGTGCCCCTGACCTTGGCCCGGATGCTGCGGAACACCCGGCGCGCGGTGTTCGAGATCGGCATGAACCACTCGGGCGAGATCGAGCCCCTGTCGCGGATGGTCCAGCCGC
>DATCFQ010000407.1:0-2737 GCA_036509495.1 Caulobacteraceae bacterium | reverse complement strand
CGCTTTGCGGTCCGTTGGCGGCGAGGTCGGCGATCGCCTGGAACGCCTCATCGATGCGGCCCTGGTGTTCCAGGTATTCGGTGTAGCGATAGGGCTGGCTCGACCGGAAGACCGCCTCGGCCGCCTTCTGGGCCAGATCGTCGAAGCCGGTTTCGGGGCCGGCGAAGGTCTGCGGCGGCGCATCGCCGATGCGAGCGGTGAACGCGAGCGCCTGCGGCGTCTTCAGCACCTCGCCCGAGACGTGGCTGACGTGGCCGAACCATTCCCGCAGCAGCTTCTCGAACTCGCCGAAAGTGAGGCCGGTCTCGGGAATCTCGACCTTGATCTCCGAGCCCCAGTTGTTCCGGAAGGATTCCGCCGGGCGGTCGGAGTTGAGGGTGGCCGCCTGGATCGCCTGCAGCCGGTCCAGGAAGCGGGCGGCGACCACATCGCCGGTCAGGCCGTCGCGGGCGAGATCGGGCGGCACGGAAAAGGCGTCGATGACCAGGCCGTTGTCCTGGTGCGCCTGCCAGGCCATCACGCCCACGCCGACCACTACCGCCAGGCCCACCAGCACCGTCATGGCCTGCAACAGCGCCTTCAGCCGGTCGCTGAACCGGCCCCAGCGGAGGCGCGACAGCACCAGCTCGCGCTGCTCGTGCAGGTGCTCGGTCTGCAGGTCGATCAGGCGGGTCTGCTTCAGGAGGAACGCTGCGGTTTCAGGCG
Source organism: Caulobacteraceae bacterium (assembly GCA_036509495.1). Classification (GTDB taxonomy): domain Bacteria; phylum Pseudomonadota; class Alphaproteobacteria; order Caulobacterales; family Caulobacteraceae; genus JANWHQ01. The sequence continues at coordinate 2,032 of DATCFQ010000407.1, read as the reverse complement.
GCAGCTTGGCTCCCGCCCGAGTCTTGCCCAGCGCCAGGGCAACCGCTGCCGGACTGGCCTGATCGAGCGCCTGCTCGGTCGCGGCTTCGGGCTCTTCGCGACGCTCAGCCATTCGCCAGCCAGCCAGCCTCGCGTATGGTGATGGGCCGTCTGACGCGCATGTTGGCCCCCGGATCGCAGTGGCTCTCGCCCACCGCGCCTATAGCGACCATAGGGCGAGCCTTGAGCGAGTTCTAGGCCCGCGCAACCGGCTTGGACGTCTGCTCTTCGGACCGAAGTCTTGGGCCGCTGTCCACCCTCCTCGCACGTTGGGAATGGCTGGTTCTGGGGTCGGTGGTTCGGAGCTCGACGCCGAGGCGCAGAGCGGACGTTCCGACCGGCAGGCCGGGGTGGATTGCGGTCATGTGTCGTTTTCCCGTGCTCAAGTCTTTAGCCTAGGATTTCGCTGAGACGCGGCTAACCTGCGCGCCGGAATGGGCGCAGGGCGCGATCCACGAGGACAGCGTAGGGTACGATCGCCAGGACCCCGATGAGAATGAGGGGAAACAGGACGTGCAGCGGCAGGACGATCGCGCACACCGCGAGCGTCAGGCCCCCCAGCGCCATGGTCCATCCATAACCCAAAGCAACCTTTGTCCACACTCCCGGATCAGCCGTGGGAGACCCAGCCGGAGCCGGGATTTTCGCAGCGAAGTTGCCCATGATCGCCATCAACAGCCCGCAAAACATCGCGCCCGCCCGCGCCTGGAGTTCCGGATCAGCGGCCCGGACCGCGCCTGCTCCTAACTGACTGGCGAACTGCGCCTGGTAGGCCATAAGGAAGAAGGCTGCGACGAGGAGGGAGGCTTCTCCATAGCCACGATGCGCGCGCGACGGATTGGCGTACGCCTTCAGCCGCCGCGAGATCACCATCCACAAAGCCAGGAGCGCGAAGGGTGCGGCAAAGGTAACGAAGAGCCGGATGGTGTCCAAACGCCGTGCGTCCGTCACGCCGGAAAGGTTCTCCGAGATCACGCCCCATCGCAGGAATGGGAAGACCAACGCTACGGCGATCAGCTCAAGGAGCGCGGCCGCGAGGATAAGCCTCGTGAGCTTGCTCATGTCGTTCCCCTTCCGATTTCCGCTCGACGCCGACGCCGAGCGATTCCGCGAACCCGAGCAGGGCGTCTTCGATGACCGACAGCTTCAGACTGTAGATGACCGAGCTGCCGGCCTTGTTCGCTTCGACCAGATCGGCTTCGCGCAGAATCGCGAAATGGGCCGACATCGTGGGCTTCGCGAAAGGGAAATGGCTGGCAAGCTCTCCGGCTGTCATTGGCCGTTCGTGCAGCAGTTGGAGGATGCGCCGACGGCTCGGGTCGGCAAGGGCCTTGAAGACGCTGCTCATAGTCGGTATTTAGCTAATTAGCTAAAACGGGTCAAATCAGCATGCGCGGCCTACGAAGAGTCTTTGGCTTCGTCAGTTTGGCTTGCGCCCTCACGGGCTGCGACCGCTATCCCGCATACGTCCATGCACCCGCATTCGTCAGGAACATGACCGACACCGACCTGACGATCGACGTACAGGTTCGCGGCGGCGCGCGTCCGGCACAGGGAAACATCGCCGCCGGAGAGTTCGACAAGCTGAGCGCGCCTCCAGGCGAGATAACCTCCCTCGCGTATCGTGGGGACGGCGTGAACTGCAAGCTTGGACGCGATGACATCTCGGCCGCGACCTTCTTCAACCTGCAGATGGGTCCGATCATCGGCTTGCAGGCGTGCCGACGTTCGAAGTGACGTTATGTCCTCTTTGTGATCGCGGCGCCGAACCGATGGACTGCTTTGGGTCGCCCACTGCCCCCAGCGTCCGGCCAGGAACTCACCGTTCGGACTGACCGGGCCTCCAATCCCCGAAGCGGACCTTCGGAACGCGTGCGAGGGGTCGTTTTTTCGCGTAGGCATCGCGGCCGAAAAGCGGAACTTGGACCCCGACGCCCGGCAAGGGACCTTCCGGATCGAAGAGGCGGGCTCGCGGAGTGCAGGGCTGCGATCC
>DATCFQ010000406.1:0-2069 GCA_036509495.1 Caulobacteraceae bacterium | reverse complement strand
GGCCGTCGCCAGCGCGGGAACCTGGGTCCGCTCGCTGGTCAGCCGCGAAAGCACCGGCTTCAGCATCATCTCGACCACGCCGCTGCGGCCGATGGCGGCGCTGACCACCAGGGCGGCGGCGATGATCACCACCACGTCGCTCTTGAAGCCGTCGAAGGCCTTGGCCGCGGGGACCACCCCCAGGAAGACCGCGGCCATCAGCGCGCCCAGGGAGACGAGATCGTAGCGCAGCCGGCCCCAGATGAAGAGCACGAGGGTGGCGCCGATCAGGCCGAAGGCCAGGCCCTGGCTCAAGGTCATGACGCGCCCCGCCCTTGGAGCCGAGCTTCAGCTCGCTCCTTCATCGGGTGCTGAACGGCCGCCGCGGCGAATGGCTCCGGTTGATCTTTTTCACCGGCGCGCCGACCCGACACGGGAACGGCGACCGCCGTTCACCGTTGTATGCTCGGAACCGAGCGCCATTCCCCTCCCCCCCGGCGCCGGTTCCTGAACAAGCTGAAGGCCCCCGGCCCCTCCCCCCCGCCGGGGGCTTTCTCTTGGTCCATTGCCCTGCGGCGCGAGCGATCACCACGCATGATGTGGAAAGCCCACGCAGCCGCGGGAACACGCGCCCGTCCCCGGACGTTCCCCGAAATCGTGAACCACGAGTAAGCCTATGTCCGCAGACCCCCACGACCCCGCCGAGGCGGAGGACGAGATGGAGCATCTGGGCCAGGACCTGAAGACCCAGATGAATCTGGCCAGGGACCGCATCGCCGACCGCTATGCCAAGCTGATGGAGGAGCGGACCTTCGATCCCCCGTCCGAAGCGGAAGACCCAGGCCCTGAGCCTGAACCGCCGGCCACCGCCGGCGAAGCCTAGCTCAGATTCTCCAGAGCCACGCCGACCAGGCCGCCGAGCGCGCCCAGGAAGGCGCGCGGCTGCTCCACCGATGGGATGTGGCCGCAATCGCCGATGATCACCGAGCGGGCGCCCGGGATCTGGGCGGCGATGCGCCGACCGTCGGCGACGGGGATCAGCTGGTCCTCGCGGCCCCAGATCACCAAGGTCGGGGTGCGGATGGTCTTCAGCGCCTCGTCGGAGACGGATTGGGCGGCCATATGTGCGGCCACGCCTTGGTGGACCCGGCTGTTGTCGACCGCGGGCTGGGTCAGGAAGAAGGCGTGCGCCCGCTTGCCGACGTCGGGATTGTCGATGCTCTGCGCGCCAGGGGCCTGCGGCGCTGAACTGGGCTGCACCGAGCCGTCGACGATGGCCAGGTGCGAGATCGGCGGCAGGGTCTGGCGCCAGGCCGATTTCTGGCCCTGGCGCAGGGCATATTGAGTCACCACCCAGCCGCCGAAGGATTCCCCGACCAGGGTCGCACCCTCGGCCGCACGGGCGTTGAGGAAGCCGCCCAGATAGTCGACGAAAGTCGCTGCGTCATAGGGCAGTTCGGGCTGGTCGGAGGGGCCGAAGCCGATCTGATAGGGCGCGATCACCCGGAACCGGCGCGACAGCGGCGTCATCACCCGCCCCCACTCGAGCGCCGGCGAGCCGCTCATCCCATGGATCAGCACCAGCGGAGGCCCCGAGCCCATCTCGAAATAGGCGATGTGGCGCCCGTGCACCGCGGCCCGGCGCAGCTTGGGCAGCCGCCAGGGCAGGTCCTCGGCGTGGGCGAGTCCAGCGAGGCTTGCGGCGGCGCCGGCGGCGATCGCGGCGCGGCGGGTCCACCGCGGTCGTATCCGGCTCATGGGGGGCTCCACGGCTTGGTCGCCGTTGCGATAGCTTGCCCGGCGCTGGAGTCGGCGCAAGCCCTGATCGAGTCGGCCTTGTCTTCCCGATTGTGAATCAGATTTAATTCCATGAACGAGACTTAACTTGCTTACAGTATGCAGTTCAGAGAGCGTCTCCGACGAATTCGGAGGGTCTCATGCGCGCCGCTGCACTTTCTATGTTTGCATTATTCCTGGCAACGGCCTCGCTCGCGCGAGCGGATCAAGGAACCGCGCCGCCAAAAGACTTGCGTCAGGACGTGCAGACTTTCGAGGCCCAGGTTGTCGATGTCGATCGAGCCTATTCGCCG
>DATCFQ010000405.1:0-2241 GCA_036509495.1 Caulobacteraceae bacterium | reverse complement strand
GGCGAAGGCTTCGAGGCCCGGGGTCAAGAGCGGGTTCAGATAGCCCATCAGGATCAGGGGCGTAGTGGAATCGCCCTCGCGGAAGCGGCGGACCAGCTCCAGCGAGCCCACCAGGGTCATGCCGCCCGCCAGCGCCCTCTGGCAGGCGCGCTGGATCGGCGGGCCCTCGGCCATGGGGTCGGAGAACGGGAAGCCCAGCTCGATCAGGTCGGCGCCGGCGGCCGGCAGGCCCTTCAGGATCTCCAGCGCCGTCTCGGCGTCCGGATCGCCGGCCATGACATAGGCGACGAAAGCAGCGCGGCCCTCCGCCCTCAGCGCGGCGAAGCGCTGTTCGATCCGGGCGCGGCTCACGCGGGCTCTCCCAGGTGCGCGATCACCGTGGACAGATCCTTGTCGCCGCGGCCGGAGAGATTGAGCACCACCACCCCGTCCGGACCCACGATCTTGGCCACCTCGGGCAGGCGGGCCAGGGCGTGGGAGGATTCCAGCGCCGGCAATATGCCCTCCAGCCTGGTGCAGAGCTGGAAGGCGTCCAGCGCCTCCTGGTCGGTGGCGGTCAGATAGGTCGCCCGGCCGACGTCGTGCAGCCAGGAATGCTCGGGGCCGATGCCGGGATAGTCGAGGCCGGCCGAGATCGAATGGGCTTCGAGGATCTGGCCCTCACGGTCTTGCAGCAGATAGGTCTTGTTGCCGTGCAGCACCCCCGGCCGGCCGCCGTTGATCGCGGCGGCGTGCTGGTCGGTGTCCATGCCGTGGCCGGACGCCTCGACCCCGAACAGCTTCACCGCCTCGTCGTTCAGGAAGGGGTGGAACAGGCCGATGGCGTTGGAGCCGCCGCCGACGCAGGCGACCAGGGCGTCGGGCAGCCGGCCCTCGGCCTGGAGGATCTGCTCGCGGGCCTCCTCGCCGATCACCTTCTGGAAGTCGCGGACCATGGCCGGATAGGGGTGCGGACCGGCCGCCGAGCCGATCAGATAATAGGTGTCCTCGACATTGGTGACCCAGTCGCGCAGGGCCTCGTTCATGGCGTCCTTCAGCGTCGAGGCCCCCGACGTCACCGGCCGCACCTCGGCGCCCAAGAGCTTCATGCGCTGGACATTGGGCGCCTGCCGCTCGACGTCGACCGCGCCCATATAGACCACGCAGGGCAGGCCGAACTTGGCGCAGACCGTGGCGGTGGCCACCCCGTGCTGGCCGGCGCCGGTCTCGGCGATGATCCGCCGGCGACCCATGCGCATGGCCAGAAGGATCTGGCCCATGCAGTTGTTGATCTTGTGCGCGCCGGTCTGGTTGAGGTCCTCGCGCTTGAAATAGACGCGCGCGCCCACCCGCTGGCTGGTCCGCTCGGCGAAATAGAGCGGCGAGGGCCGCCCGACATAGTGCTTCAGCTCGCCCGCCAGCGCAGCCTGGAAGGCCGCATCTTCGCGGGCCTCGGCGTAGGCGCGGCCCAGCTCCAGCACCAGTGGCATCAGGGTCTCGGCCACATAGAGCCCGCCGTAGTCGCCGAAGCGACCACGCGCGTCTGGCATGGCCGAATAGTCGTTGCGGAGTGGTGTGGTCACGCTTGGATCCGTTGACGCCTCAGGCGCGGCGGACCGCCTCCAGGAAGGCCGAAATCAGAGCGGGGTCCTTTACGCCCGGCCCACGCTCCACGCCAGAGGAAACGTCCAGCATCGGCGCCCCCGAAAGGGCCAGGGCCTCGGCCGCATTCCAGGGGTCGAGCCCCCCGGCCAGGAACCACGGCCGCTCATAGCGCCGGCCGGCCATCAGGCTCCAGTCGAAGCTGGCGCCCACCCCGCCCGGCAGCTCGGAGTCCTTGGGCGGCCTGGCGTCGAACATCAGATGCTGGACCGCCCCGTCATAGGCGCCCGCGGCGGCGAGGTCCGACGCGTCCGACACCGCCAGGGCCTTGACCACCCCGCAGCCGGTCCGCTGGGCGATGGCCGCCGCCCGCGCCGGGGTCTCGCGGCCGTGCAGCTGGATCAGGTCAGGGCGCAGCGCCAGGACGATGCGGTCGAGCTCGGCGTCGTCCGGATCGACGGTCACCGCCACGATCTGGGCGCGGCTCCGGGCCGGCCCCGCCAGCCTGGCCGCCGCCTCGGGCTCGAGATTGCGCGGGCTCTTGGCGAAGAAGACGAAGCCGAGATGCGCCGCCTTCCCCTCCAGCGCCGCCGCCACCGCCTCGGGCGTGGTCAGTCCGCAGATCTTGGCTGTAGCCATGCAGGGTGATTAGGGCGCGAG
>DATCFQ010000404.1:0-6869 GCA_036509495.1 Caulobacteraceae bacterium | reverse complement strand
GGCGACTTCGCCGGCTCCCGCCAGGCTCGACGACGTCTCCTGGCGGGGGCGCGCGGCGCAGGCGTTCATCGAGGTGAACCTCGGCGATTGCGACCTGACCGCCGAACAGGTCGCCCAGGCCCAGGGCATCAGCCGCCGGCGCCTCGACCAGATCATGAGCAGGGCGCTCGGGGTCTCGGTCACCGCCCAGATCTGGAACCGGCGCCTGGAGCAGGCGGCCGACGATCTCGTCGACCCGCAGCGGCGCTCGCTGACCGTCTTCCAGATCGCCTTCGGCGCAGGCTTCGAGGACGCGGCCCATTTCTCCAGGGCCTTCAAGTCAAGGTTCGGCCATGCCCCGAGGGCCTGGCGCGCCCTGGGCGGGGATAGCCGCCTGGAAGGCTCGCGGCGTCCGAGCTGAAGCGACCCGCCACCCGGCTGCAAGGCCTTCTCCTCCGCCTCAGCGCTGATGTCGGAAAAGGAACCACGAAATTCACGAAGGGCACGAAGGCCTTCGTGAACTTCGTGTCCTTCGTGGTGGGAAAAGCCTGAGCGCCGCTTTGGCTGCTACGCGCCTCTGCTTCGCCGTCGCCGGGATGAGCCGGGGGGCGTTTTCCTACTGCGGCAGCAGGATCACCGAGTCCTCATAGCGGCCCGAGCCCATGTTCCCTTCGGGGAAGATGTTGCGTTCGGAAACCCATTCGAACGAGGTCTCGAACATCTCCCGGTCGTAGGGCTCGAACACGATCCGCTCGCCAGGGCCCCAGCGACGGGTGTCCATCTGGCCCAGCCAGCGGGCGGGGAACTCGTTCCGATAGTAGTGGGTGTAGAGTTCGGGGCGCAGGTCGATGTCGCGCTGGGCGCGCTTCAGGGCGCGGTAGTAGCGCTTGACGTCCTCGGGCTCCGGATCGCCGGAGATCATGGTGGCCATCATGAAGCTGGTGTCGATGATCTTCCTGAAACCGAGCTGCTCGGCGAAATAATAGGGACCCGAGAACAGGGCGGCGGCCTGGACCTCGCGGTCGATCAGCCGCTCCATCCGCCGGAACAGCAAGCCGTCGGAGAAGCTCAGCTTGATGTCGTCCAGCGAAAGATACTGCTCCAGCGCCTGGATGGTCGAATAGTGGCTGCCCGACTGGTAGCCCACCGAGATGGGCACGCCCTTCAGGTCGGCCGGTCCCTGGATCGGCGAATCCGCCGGCACGAAGATGGCCGAGGGCGAGACCGAATAGGCGTCGCCGTACATCTTGCCGTGGCCCGAGGAGGCGGCGACGTTGACGGTCCAGTGGCAGGCCGAGGAGACGTCGCAGGTGCGGCCCTGCTCGAAGGTCTGATAGGCGCCCACCTTGTCGCCGAGGTCGTGCTTGGCCCCGTCAGGGGAAATCGCCTGCTCGCGGAACTCGTAGTCGAGGCCCTCGGCTTTGAAGTAGCCCTTCTCTTCGGCCACCCACTCCTGCAGACGGAAGTGCGGGGCGATCACGAAACGGCTGTTGCTCATCACGCTCTCCCAGGATTGCGGCGCTGCAGCCGACCTACGACTGGCGACCGCTGGGCGCCATGCCATTTTCGGAATAGTCTGTATTCCAGATTGGCATGGAGCGCTCTATGGCGCGCAACGACGTCAGCCTCGGCGATCTGGCCGCCCTGGTGCTGCTGCTGGAAGTGGGCAGTCTCACCCGCGCGGCCGAGAGCCTGCAAGTCAGCCAGCCGTCGCTGAGCAAGACCCTGCGCCGGCTCCGGACGCATTTCGGCGATCCCCTGCTGGTGCGGGTGGGGCTTTCCATGCGAGCGACCCCCAAGGCCGAGCAGCTGCTGGAGCCGCTGCGCAGCCTGCTGGCGGCGTCCGACCTGCTGCGCGCGTCCACCCGCGACTTCGATCCGGCCAGCTCCGACCGCGAGTTCTCGATCCTGGTCACCGAGGTCGGGATGATCCAGACCGTGCCGGTGCTGATGCGCCGGCTGGAGGCGCGGGGGCCGAAGCTGCGGCTGCGCGCCCTGCCACTCGACACCCGCCCGCTCGAGGCGCGGCTGGAGGCCGGAGAGGCGGATCTGGCCATCGGCGCCTTCCCCCAGGCCGCCCCGACCTTGCGCCGGCAAAGCCTCTATGCGGACCCCTTCGCCAGCGTGGTGCGGCGCGGGCACCCCCGCCTTGCCGAGCTGCGCGGGGCGGACGGCTTTCGGCGCGAGCGGCACATCGTGGTGGTCGGCTCGCCCACGGGACACGCGGCGCATCGGCGGCTGGAGCGGGCGTTCGCCGCAGCCCTGCAGCCGCAGCAGGTGCAGGTGCGCGTGCCGAGCTTCCTGGCGTGCGCCTTCCTGGCCAGCCGGACCGACGGCGTCGCCACCATCCCGCTCAAGCTGGCCGAGTTCCTGGCCGAGGACCTCGCCCTGGAGCTGTTCGAACCGCCGCTGGCGCTGGAGCCCATCGGCATCGACCAGTTCTGGCACGAACGGATGCAGCAGGATCGCGGACACCGCTGGTTCCGCGCGGAGGTCTTCGACCTGTTCGCGGCGAGACTTCAGCCGCACTGACCAAGGGTCAGCCGGCCAGCGACGCCTGGGTTTCGGCCGGGACGGCCGCCATGGCCTCCTCCAGGGCGGCATAGAGGGCCGCGGCCTGGATCGGCTTGGAGACGTGCACGTCCATGCCGACGGCGCGGTACTGCTCGATCTGGTGCTGCATGGCGTTGGCCGAGACGGCGACGATCGGGGTGCGCGGCCGCCCTTCGGCGATTTCCGCGGCGCGAATGAAGCTGGTCGCCTCCACCCCGCTCATGTCCGGCATCTGGATGTCCATGAGGATCACGTCCCAGCGGCCGGTCTTCCAGGCCTCGATCGCCTCGCGTCCGCTGGACACCAGGGTCAGGTCGACGTCCAACAGCTCCAGGAAGGCGGCCAGGACCTTCTGATTGATCCGATTGTCCTCGGCGGCCAGCACGCGCAGGGACGCCTCGCGCACGGCGGCTTCCGGCGCCGGAGCGGCGGCGGGCGCGTCGGTCCTGGCCGCAGGCGCCGCCTCGAGGCGTTTCAACGGCAGGCGCAAGGCGAACTCCGAGCCTTTCGCGACCACGCTCCTCACCGCCACGTCGCCGCCCATCAGGGTGGCCAGCTCGCGGCAGATGGCGAGGCCGAGGCCGGTGCCCCCGAACCGGCGGGTCACAGACTCGTCGGCCTGGGAGAATTTGTGGAACAGCCGCGGCAGGGCTTCCGGATCGATGCCCGCGCCGGTGTCGCGCACGGTCACCCGGACGCCCTTGCTGGAGGCGGTGACCGCCACGATGACCTGGCCCTTTTCGGTGAACTTCACCGCGTTCGACACCAGGTTCATCAGCATCTGGCGCAGGCGCGGGGGGTCGCCCTCCCACAGGCCCTCCACTTCCGGACCGACTTCGCAGGTCAGCTGCAGGCCCTTGCCGGCCGCGGTGTCGGCGAACATGGCGCAGGTGCGCCAGGCCAGCTCCCCGAGATCGAAGGGCTGCGGGTGGAGCTCCAACTTGCCGGCCTCGATCTTGGAGAAGTCGAGGACGTCGTTGAGGATCTGCAGCAGAGTCTCTCCGGATTCGCGGATGATGCGCAGCCGCTCGCGCTGACTGGGGCTGGCGTCCTGCCGCTCCATGGCCTGCACCATGCCCAGAACGCCGTTAAGAGGCGTGCGGATCTCGTGGCTCATATTCGCAAGAAACTGTGATTTGACCTGGCTCGCCGCCTCGGCGGCCTCTCTGGCCACCTCGGTGCGCCTGAGCTCGCCCTCGATGCGCGCCTTGGCGCGGGCGTTCTCGCGGAACACGCCGAGCGCCTGGGCCAGCGATCCGATCTCGTCGCCGCGCTCCAGGCAGGGGATCTCCGACTCCAGATCGCCCGCGGCCAGGGCGCGCATGGCGTCGGTCACCTCGCTCATCGGACGTGCATAGCGGCGGACCATCAGGACGCTGGCGGCCCAGCCGCATCCCACCACCAGCAGCATCACGCCCAGCGCCAGGAAGAAGCGCCGCTCGGCGGCCACCGAGTCCCGGCCCGCGCTCGAGCTGGCCTGGTCGAAGGCGACGATGCCCACCTCGGTCAGGCTGGCGAGGCCCGGCTCGCCCGCGGCCAGCCAGGCGGCGCCCGAGGCCGCGCTCGGCCGGCCCGCGTCGAGGTCGGCTTCCAGGGCGGTCATCCGCGACCGCGTGAGGTCGAAGTAGAGGCGGTTGGCGTGGCCGATCGCCTGGTTCACTTCCGGCGGCGAGTCGCTCAGCCGGCTGAGGTCGGCGATCATCGCCCAGGCCCCGTCCACGCGGCCCATGAGACTCCACAGGCTCCGGGTCTCGTCCAGGGTCATCGGACGGGAATGGACCAGGGCCCGATGCAGGGTCAGCCAGGTGTCGCCGGCCGCCGAGCGGGCCGCCCAGGCCATGCGGCTGACACTGACCATGCGCCCGAGGAAGCCATCCTTGCGGTGCACCACGTCCGACAGGTCGCTGGACATGGCCACCATGGTCTCGACGAAGCGGTCGTTGGCGGCGATCCAGGCCTGGGCGTCGCGCGCGCCCTGGCGGCTGCCAGTGGCGAGTTCGTGGTCGGTGACCGCTTCGGCCGCCTGGAAGAGCCGCCGCTCATCGCGCAGCCGTGCGGCCGCGCTGCGGCTGGCCTGGGTGTCCAGCCGGTCCAGCCGCGCCAGGGCGGACGAGATCATCAGCGCCGCCCGGGCCTGCACGCCGGGCAGGTGGATGCGGTCGTGGTTGGAGAGGGGCGCGCCGGATTCCAGGGCCGCCGCGATCAGGCCGCGCTCGTGGCGGATGTCCTGCATGGCGATGAACAGGTCACGTGAGACCCCGACGGTCGCCTGGACCCGCTCGGCCGCCCCCCAGCGCTGGTAGGTGTAGGCCGCATAGGTGGCGCAGACCGCCAGCAGGATCGCGGCTACGACGCCGAAGGTCGCCTGAAACACCAGGCGGACGGATAGCGTCCGTCGCATCGATGGTTCCCGAAGGGCGGGATGGCCCCAAGGCCTCGATAGCGCCCAAACATGAGAACGAGCTTAACCTGGCGAAGCTTGTCGTGGCCAAAGCCGGGGTCCGCAAAAGGCGTCCCGAGCTAGAGCTTGAACACCCGCCCGGCGTTGGTCTGGAAGAACAGCTTCTTGTTCTTGGCGCTCATCTGCATCTCGTCCAACGCCACGACCTCCTCGGCCAGGTACTGGTAGGGATAGTCCTGGGCGTAGAGCACCCGCTCGGGGCCCAGCACCTCCTGCATGAAGCGGATCGGCGGCGCCCAGGCGACACCGGAGTTGGTGCAGTAGATGTTCTCGCGGAAATAGTCGGACGGCTTCTTCTTCAGGGCCGGCATCACCGAATAGCGCCCCGACTTCACCGAGGCGCCATGCATGTAGTCGATGCGATAGAGCGAGAACGGCAGGGACTCGCCCACGTGGCCGATCATGATCTGCAGCTTGGGGAAGCGGTCGAACGCGCCCGAGACGATGATCCGCAAGGTGTGCATCCCGACCTCGACCGAGAAGCCGTAGATGGCCCCGTCCAGGCCCCGCTCCAGCAGGGGCTGGATCAGCCCCTTGGAGGGGCCCTGGGGGTGGATGTAGATCGGCACGTCCATCGCCTCGGCCGCCTCGAAGATCGGCCAGAACTTCTCATCGTCGAGATATTCGCCGTGGGTGTGGGAGTTGATGATCACCCCCTTCATGCCGAGCTTGCTCACCGCCCGCTCGATCTCCTTGGCGGCGGCGGCCGGATCCTGGGGCGCGCAGGCGGCCAGGGCGGCGAAGCGGGCGGGGTTGGCGGCGACCTTCTCGGCGATCCAGTCGTTGGCGAAGGTGGAGAAGCCGACGGCGGCGTCCTTGTCCATCACCTGCACGCCCGGGCCGGTCAGCGACAGGATCTGCATGTCGATGCCGCTCTCGTCCATGTGGCGCAGGCGCTGCTCGCCGACGTCGGTCATGCATTGGCGGATGAAGGTGGTCCGGGGGCTGGGGCTGGTCAGATAGAAGCCCCACAGGCTGTTGAAGCCCGGATCGTCCAGCCCGCCGTCGTCGAGGATCTTCTTGTAGGCCGCGAACAGCTCGGGCGGACAGAAGGCCTCCTCGGTGGCGATGCGCTTGTAGGGCGCCTTGCCGGGCTTGGCGCCGGGGGTGACGCCGATCGGCTCCAGAGTGGCCATGCCGGATATCCTCACATGAGTGTTTTCAGCATGGGGACTAGCCGCACCTGGGCGTCCGGTTCAAGCGCCTCTCGCCATCGCCGCTGAAATCGATAGCATACTTATGATCTTGCCAGCCGGGCATTGGCCCTGAGAGAGTGCATGATGATCCTGACCGATGCAGAAAAGGCGATGCTGGAGGGGGCCGAGGGCCCCGCCAAACAGAAGGCCATGGACCTTCTGGTGCGCTACGCCGACGCGCTGGGGGCTGAACGCTTCGTCGACACCTCCAATGTCGCGGGCGTGCCGGGCTCCTCGAGCCTGTTCCTGCACAACTATTACAAGGACCGGGGCGGGGCCTCCTACGAGACCATCTTCTCGCTGTTCGACCTGGACGCCGACGAGGTCGTGCCGGTGCCCCGGATGCAGGCCAACTCCTGCCACCTGCAGGGCGGCATGGACCCAGTGCTCTGGCGCGAGCAGGGGATGAGCGAGGAGGCTCTCGCCCACCAGATGCAGGACGAGGCCGATATCGAGGCCCACGGCATCAAGGTGCTGAAGACCTGTACCCCCTATCTGGTCGGCAACGCCCCGAAGTACGGCGAGCACTGCGCCTGGATGGAGTCCTCGGCGGTGGTCTACTGCAACTCGGTGATCGGGGCGCGCACCAACACCGAGGGCCGCGAGAGCACCTCGGCGGCCATGCTCACCGGCAAGATCCCCGACTGGGGCTTCCACCAGGACGACTTCCGCAGGGCCAC
>DATCFQ010000403.1:0-2310 GCA_036509495.1 Caulobacteraceae bacterium | reverse complement strand
TATTGATCGGCCCCGAAGGAGGCTTCGATCCGGCAGAACGCAGCCGACTTCGGGGTTTGCCGTTCGTCACGCCGGTGACGCTGGGGCCGCGTATCCTGCGCGCCGACACCGCCGCGATGGCCGCCCTCACCCTCTGGCAGGCTGCTCTCGGCGACTGGCGGTGACCGCCTCACCTTGGCGCGCCCCGCCTTGGCGCCTATCTGAACAGCCGGTAGAGACGTCGCAGTCTGGGGACGGGCCGCCCCGCAGCCGTTGGGAGAACGCATGGGGCAGGCCGTCGTGGATGATGCGCCTCTGACTCTCGAGGCGATGGCGGCCTATCTCGCCGACGGCTGCAAGCCGCCCAGCGAATTCCGCATCGGCGCCGAGCACGAGAAGTTCCCGTTTCGCGTCGGGACCTACGAGCCCATCCCCTATGACGGCCCCGACGGCATACTGGCGCTGCTGAACGGCCTGAAGCAGTTTGGCTGGGAGGACGTGCGCGAGGGCGAGACCCTGATCGGCCTGCACCGCGGCGGGGCCAATATCAGCCTCGAACCGGGCGGCCAGTTCGAACTCTCCGGCGCGCCGCTGGAGACCATCCACGACATCCACGAGGAGACGGTCCAGCACCTCGCCGAGGCCAAGGTGGTCGGCCAGGAACTGTCCATCGGCTTCCTCGGCCTGGGTTTCACCCCGCTCTGGGCCCGCGATCAGGTCCCGGTGATGCCCAAGGGCCGCTACGCGATCATGCGCGCCTACATGCCCAAGGTCGGCAAGCTCGGGCTCGACATGATGTTCCGCACCTGCACGGTGCAGACCAACCTCGACTTCGCCTCCGAGGCCGACATGGTGCTGAAGTTCCGCACCAGCCTGGCGCTGCAGCCGGTGGTCACCGCCCTGTTCGCCAATTCGCCGTTCGTCGAGGGTCGGCCCAGCGGCCTCTTAACCTCGCGCGCCAACGTCTGGACCGACACCGACAACGACCGCACCGGGATGCTGGGTTTCGTCTTCGAGGACGGCTTCGGCTTCGAGACCTATGCCGCGTGGGCGCTGGACGTGCCGATGTATTTCGCCAAGCGCGACGACCGCTACGTCGACCTGTCCGGCCGCTCGTTCCGCCGCTTCGTCGCCGGCGAACTCGATGAGCTGCCCGGCGAGCGGGCGACCATGCACGACTGGGCCGACCACACCACCACCCTGTTCCCCGAGGTGCGGCTGAAGACCTATCTGGAGATGCGCGGCGCCGACTGTGGCCCGCTGTCCAGGCTCTCCGCCCTGCCGGCCTTGTGGGCGGGGGTGCTCTATGACGACGCAGCCCTGAACGCCGCCTGGGACCTCTGCAGGGGATGGAGCGACGCCGACCGGGAGGGCCTGCGCCACGACGTGCTGCGGCTGGGGCTGAAGGCCGAGGTCGCCGGCCGCTCGCTGCAGGACGTCGCCCTGGACATGCTGGCCATCGCCCGCGAGGGCCTGCGCCGCCGCGGGCGCGAACGCGAAGGCCTGATCGACGAGACCTCCTATCTCGCTCCGCTCGACGAGATCGCTTCGAGCGGGATCACCCCCGCCGAGCATCTTCTGGAACTCTATCACGGGACCTGGCGGGGCGAGGTCCGCAGCGTCTTCGACGAACTGGCCTATTAGAACCGGCTCCAGCCTCGGAGGGCTGAACTGGCGTTCGTGACGGTCCGGTCGTAAATCCGCCGTGGAGCAGGCATATAAAGCCCGCCGCACCAAATGCAGCGAAGATACGCCGCTCACCCGGCGGGGCCTCGGACCAAGATGCTGACAAGAGTACTGGTGACAACCTTGGCCTTGTTTGTGGCGGGATCGGCGGCTGCCGCCGAGGTCGATGGCGTTTGGCTTTCGCCGTCGCGCTCGGCTCACGTGCAGATCAGCCATTGCGGCTCGGCCCTGTGCGGCAAGGTGATCTCGGCGAGCCAGCCGCACACCAACCCGGACTTTCTCGACGTCCACAACAAGGACCCGGCCCTGCGCAGCCGGCGGGTGATCGGAGTCACGCTGCTCGAGGGCTTCACCGGCGGCCCAACCGAGTGGGCCGGGGGTCACGTCTACAATCCCGGCGACGGCAACACCTACAGCGGCAAGCTGACCCTGATCGACGACAACCACCTGAAGCTGACCGGCTGCGCCCTCTGGGTGCTGTGCAAGTCGCAGGTGTGGACGAGGTTGGACTAGCGCAGGTTGAAATCTCGCTGAATCATCAACCCCGCTCCTTCCGGCGAAGGCCGGGATCCAGGACAACTAACGCGATGTCGTCCAGGGTCCGCAGCCGCGCCGTCGCGCTCTATTCTGAACGGATCGGCTCCG
>DATCFQ010000402.1:0-2821 GCA_036509495.1 Caulobacteraceae bacterium | reverse complement strand
TCAGGCCCGCCGATCCGCGGGTGCACCTGAACCTCGGCCAGATGCTGAAGGACCGCGGCGATGGAGAGGCCGCCAAGGCCGAACTGCATGCAGCGCGGATGCTCGATCCCTCCGACGTCGCCGCCGAGCTGGCGCTGTGCGTGGCCGAGCTGCCGCTGACCTATGTCGACCTACGCGAAGCG
Organism: Caulobacteraceae bacterium; assembly: GCA_036509495.1. GTDB lineage: Bacteria > Pseudomonadota > Alphaproteobacteria > Caulobacterales > Caulobacteraceae > JANWHQ01. Next base: position 2,639 of record DATCFQ010000402.1, on the reverse strand, counting down.
GCGGCCTGCCGGACCCGCTACGCCACGCGGCTGGAGGCCTTGATCGCCGGCTATGAGACTCAGCCCCGGCCCGAAGCCTATGCCGCGGCCATCGGTTCCAGCCAGCCCTTCTATCTGGCCTATCAGGGCCAGAACGATCGCGAGCTGCAGGCGCGCTATGGCGGCTTCCTCTGCCGCGTCATGGCCGATCTGCGGCCGCCCGGCGCCGCGCCGCCTTTGCCGGGACAGGGCGAGCGCATCCGGGTCGGGATCGTCAGCGGATTCTTCCGCGCCCACTCCAATTGGAAGATCCCGATCCGCGGCTGGCTGAAGACCATCGATCGCAGCCGCTTCGAGGTCGTCGGCTACCACACCGCCGCGGTGCGCGACGGCCACACCGACGAGGCCGAAGCCCTGTGCGACGGGTTCGTTACCGGGCCCATGGCGGCGGATGCCTGGCGCGAGCGGATCCTCGCCGATGCGCCCCATGTGCTGATCTATCCGGAGGTCGGCATGGATCCGACCTCGGTCCGCCTTGCCTCCCAGCGACTCGCCGCGGTGCAATGCGCCTCCTGGGGCCACCCCGAGACCACCGGCCTTCCGACCATCGACGCCTTCCTGTCCAGCGACCTCATGGAGCCCGAGGACGCCCAGGCGCACTACACCGAGCGGCTGGTGCGGCTGCCGGGGCTGGGCGTCTATCTGGAACCCACCGAGGATGAGCCCGAGGCGGTGAGCCGCGCCGAACTCGGCCTCGAGGACGACGCTGTGGTGTTCTGGTGCGCCCAGTCGCTGCCGAAATACCTGCCCGAGTACGACGACCTCTTCGCGCGAATCGCCGAAGCCCTGCCGGCGTCCCAATTCGTCTTCATCGGCCTGCCCAGGCGCAGCGAGGCGGAGGAGCGGTTCCTGCAGCGCATGGATGCGGCCTTCGCCCGGCGAGGCCTCCGCTTCGGCGACCACTGCGTGGTGCTGCCGCGCATGTCGAAGGCCCAATATCTCGGGGCCGTCGCGCTGGCCGATGTGCTGCTCGACAGCCCCGGCTGGTCCGGCTGCAACTCGACCCTGGAGAGCCTGGCCGCCGAGCTGCCCATCGTCACCGTGGACGCGCCCATGATGCGCGGGCGTCATACCGCCGCGATGCTGAAGGTGATGGGGCTGGAGCGGCTGATCGCGCGCGATCTGGACGGCTATGTGGCCACCGCGCTCGGCCTCGGCGCCGACCCCGGCCTGCGCCAGCGGATCAGGGCCGAAATCGCCGCCCGCAAGTCGAGGCTCTATCGCGACGAAAGCTGTGTGCGGGCGCTGGAAGACATGCTGGTCGCGGCCCTTGCGGAACGGCGGGGCGACGGGGCGCGCCATTGACAAGCTGGTCGGCGACTGGAATGTCCGGCGCCCGAAAGGCCGCCCGTCTCGCTGGAACCCGATGACCTACATCGTCACAGATCCCTGCATCAAATGTAAGTTCATGGACTGCGTGGAGGTCTGTCCCGTCGACTGCTTCTACGAAGGCGAGAACTTCCTCGTCATCCATCCGGACGAGTGCATCGATTGCGGCGTGTGCGAACCGGAATGCCCGGTGGACGCCATCAAGCCCGACGTCGAGGACGATCCGGACGGCAAGTGGCTGCGCGTCAACACCGACTACGCCAAGATCTGGCCGAACATCACGGTGAAGGGCGAGCCGCCGGCCGACGCCGAGGCGTTCGAGCGCGAGGCCGACAAGTTCGACAAATACTTCAGCGAGAAACCCGGCAAGGGCTCCTGAACGGCGCGCTTCAACCCTGGCTTTGAACTGACCGGCGAGCCCTCGGCCGGGCGGCCATGGCCGGTCATGACGCCCAAGCCTTTCAGGCCGCTGGGTTTTGTGGTATGACAATTGTGCGCAGCATCGGTTGTCCCCAGCCCCTGCGCATTGTCGAGGAAGAGCCGTTGGTTCGGCGCGCCTAGCAAAGGCGGAAGGTGTCCTAGAGACCACTTCACTAAAGGCCGTCATCCCGCGCCCCTGTGCGGCCGGGTTGCTGTCGCCTGCGGTGCGAACCACTGCGGCCCTCCGCTGAACGCGGAAGCTGAGAGGATTATCGATGAACAAGAGTGGTCATGATTTCGCGATCGGCGATCACGTCGTCTATCCGGCCCACGGCGTCGGTCAGGTCCAGGGCATCGAAACCCAGGAAGTCGCCGGCCTGTCCCTCGAGGTCTATGTGATCACTTTCGACCACGAAAAAATGACCCTGCGCGTGCCGACCGGCAAGGCGCGCAGCTCTGGCCTGCGCCCGCTCGCGGCCGGCGACATCGTCACCCGCGCCCTGACCACCCTCAAAGGCCGCGCCCGGATCAAGCGCACCATGTGGAGCCGCCGGGCCCAGGAATACGAGGCCAAGATCAACTCCGGCGACCTGATCTCGATCGCCGAGGTGGTGCGCGACCTGCACCGGGCCGAGAATCAACCCGAGCAGTCCTATTCCGAGCGCCAGCTCTACGAATCGGCGCTGGACCGCATGGCCCGGGAAGTGGCGGCGATCGAGCGGATCGACCGCGACGCGGCCATCAGCCTGCTCAACAAGTCGCTCTCCAAGGCGGCCTGAGCCGGGGCGGGCGGCGCTTCGGCCGCCCCCTCAGTCTTCTTCATCGTCGAACGTCATGGCGGCAGGCGCCCG
>DATCFQ010000401.1:0-14587 GCA_036509495.1 Caulobacteraceae bacterium | reverse complement strand
GGATTCAAGGTGCTGCTCGGGGTCATGATCCTGATCAATCTGGTCGTCGGAAGCATCTTCCTCGCAATGGGCGCCTGGCCGGCGCCGATCTTCCTGGGGCTGGACGTCGTGGGCGTCTGGATCGCCTTCCGGGTCAGCTATCGGCGCGCCGCCACGCGCGAGCGGGTGGTGATCACCGCCGACCAGGTGCGGGTGCTGCGCGAACTCGGCGCAGACGTCCACACGGTCTGGACCTCGCCGACCGCCTTCACCGGCGTGAGCCTCGACCGCTCCGAGCGTTATGGCGCCCAACTGCGGCTGACCCTGTCGGGCAAGCGCCTGAGGATCGGCCAGGGCCTCGGCCACAAGGCGCGGGAGGATCTGGCTGAGGCCATCCAGGCCGCGATCCGGTCCGCGCGGGCCGAGCGCCATCCGGCGCCGTGACCCGAAGCCGGCCGCAAGAACCGGGCGGACGCTGCATCCGAGAGCGCCTATCTTCGGGTCATGGCTCTCGAACTGATCACCGATCCGGCGATCGATCGTCTGCAAGCGCAGGCGCGCGACTACCATCGCATGGAGAAGGCCCTGGCGTGGCTGGCCGAGCACTGGAGCGAGCATCCCTCGCTCGAGGACGCCGCCGCGGCCGTGGGCCTGTCGTCCTTCCACTTCCAGCGCATCTTCACCCGCTGGGCGGGGGTCAGCCCCAAGACCTTCGTCGCCGCCATCGCCCACGCCGAGGCCCGCAATCGCCTGGAGCAGGGCGAGAGCGTGCTGGGCGCCGCCCTGGACGCCGGCCTCTCAGGGCCGTCGCGGCTGCACGACCTGTTCATCGCCCAGGAGGCGGTGACGCCAGGCGAGGCGCGCCGGCGCGGCGAGGGGCTGCAGCTACGCTGGGGCCAAGCGCCGACGCCGTTCGGAGAGGGATTGTTCGTGATCGCCCCGCGCGGGCTCTGCGGCCTGGCCTTCACCGACGAGACCGGCGGGGAGGCCGCCTTCGCCGACATGCACGGCCGCTGGCCGGCCGCGGACTGGGTGCGCGACGATGTCGCCGCCGCGGCGATGGCGCGGCAGGTGTTCGTGGGCTCCGGCGAGCCCGTGCCCGTGGTGCTGATCGGACCGCCGTTCCATGTGCAGGTCTGGAAGGCGCTGCTCAGGATCCCCGCGGGGCGCACTGCCAGCTATGGCCAGGTGGCGGCCTGGGCCGGCCGGCCGGACGCGCCCAGGGCGGCGGGAGCGGCCATCGGGGCCAATCCGATCAGCTGGCTGATCCCTTGCCACCGGGCCCTCGCCAAGGACGGCCGGCTGACCGGCTATCACTGGGGCCTGGCCCGCAAGGCGGCGATGCTGGGGACCGAGGCGACCCGGGCCGCTGAAGCGGCCTGATCTAGGTCAGCACCGTGAAGATCAGGGTCACGACAATGACGTCGAAGGCCTTGATGGCGAAGCTGGCGAGATGCGGCATGACGGGTCCCGGCGCTGTACGATCGCGCGGGGCCAAGCAAGAGGCGCGCCAAGCGGCGGCATCAGAACTCGGTCTTGGTCACCCGTCCGGGACTGGGGCGCCGGTCGGACGGCCCGGAATAGGCCGCGCCGAGATAGGCGGAGCGCGCCTGCTCGAGCACCGGCGGCCCGCCCTTCAGGCCACGTTTCTGGCCGGTCTGGCCCAGCATCTGGGCGGTGAAGGTTGCTTCGGCCGTGGGTTCGGCCGTCGTCTCGGGGGCCGCGAGGGCGGGCAGGGATGTCGGCGCCGCCAACAGCTTCATCGCGGCGGGCGGCTTGCGCCGCTGGGTGGCGCGCCGTTCGCGGCTGCGGCGCTCCTCGGCGCCGGCGATGGGATCAATGGGATCGCTCATAACGGGGCGCGAGCCTAGGCGCCCAATCGTTAAGGCTCTGCCGACTCAGCTCTTGCTGGAGATCAGCTTCTCGATCTGCTTCTGCATGGCCTCGATCTGCGACTTCATCTCGGTCAGCGATTCGTCGGAGGCGCTGGGCGTCGCCGAGGCGGGCGAAGCGGCCGACTCCTCGGCGCCCTCCGGACGGCCGTAGGCCAACGGCGTGAACATCTTCATCGCCCGGTCGAACATCTGCAGGTTCTGGCGCACCTGATCCTGGATCCGGTCGAAGGCCTCGGCCCCGCCGAAGGCGCTGGAGAAGTCCACCTGCAGCCGCTCGCGCTGCTTGGTGAAACCGTCCAGCGACATCTCCAGATAGCTCGGCAGCAGAGCCTGCATGGAGTCGCCGTAGAAGCGGATCAATTGCCGCAGGAACTGCAGCGGCAGGAGGTTCTGCGCGCCGTTGTTCTCTTCCTCGAAGATGATCTGGGTGAGGACGCTGCGGGTGAGGTCCTCGTTGGTCTTGGCGTCGTAGACCACGAAATCGGTGCCCTGCCGGACCATCTCGGCCAGGTGCTCCAAGGTGACATAGGAGCTCGAGGCGGTGTTGTAGAGGCGGCGGTTCGCGTATTTCTTGATCACCACCGGTTCGCCCTCGGCTCTGCGGCGTCCGCCGGTGGGTTGATCGGTTTGCGACATTGCTGGTCCTCGAGGCTCGAGCGTCTCGCGATTGTGCGCTGCACAGTATCCCAAATGACGCCGAGCGCGTAGGCGAGTGTTGCAAGAAAGTCAAAGCGGAGCCGCCGGCGGCGCCACTGTCCAAAATCGGCCCCACTCCCTCGCCATTCCGATAGTCATGACCGGTTGGCGCGCAGCCCAGATCGTCCTGGCAGGCTTTTGCCTGGCGGCGGCGTGCGCCGCCTCCGCCGACGCCATGATCGTGCGGGCCAGCATGCTGGGCCAGTTCATCTTCGGCTCGCCGGCCCAGGACGACCGCAGCGCTCCCGCCCCGCCGGTGGCCCGCTATGTCTCCGACCAGGGCCAGACCTTCGTCCTCGACCGGTCGAGCTCCACCGCCCTGATGAAGTTCGAGGACAGCCCCGAGGTGCTGGCGCTCAGCCCGACGCCCGCGGCTCGCGGGGACACCATCTACCGCAACGACATGGGCGAGCCGGTGCTGCGGATCACCCGGCTGGGCGGCCTGACCGTGTTCATCCCCGGCCGGCCTGCCGGCGCCCCCGTGGCCTTCGCGGGCCAGGCTCCGGGCATAAGGCTCGCGCCGATGGGCCCCGGCCCCCTGCTGCAGCGCCTGGCCCAGGCCAGCATCCGCGCCTCGCGCGCGGCCAAGCACCTGATCGTCTTCGACGCCCAGGAGGTGACCCCCGGCTCGGAGGCCATCTTCGCCGACGCCGCCTTCGTGACTTCCCAGGCCCTGGTGCGGCTGGCAGGCCGGCGGGACGGCGAGTCGGTGGTGGCGCGCATCGGCCGGGTGCTGTTCGCGCCGGGCTCCAAGAGTTCGGCCGTCATCAGCCACGGCGTGCTGAACATCACGGTGAACCCCAGCCAGGGCCTGGCCGGGCGGCCTTCGTCCGCCCGCATCGTCGAGGTGGCGGGCAAGGGGCGATGACCACACCGGAAGACGCCATCCGGGCGCGGCGGCGGCTGACCAACAAGCTGATCGCGGCGCACGAGGCGGGCCGGCTGCGGCCGTTCCTGGATCCGCAGATCAAGGTCATCGTCGGCGACGGCGCCCTGGTCACCGGCGCCGATGCAGTGGTGGCGGCGTTCGAGGCGCAGTTCAGAGACCCGGCCTTCGTCGCCTATGTCCGCACATCCGACAGGATCGAACTCGACCAGGGCGGCCAGCGCGCGGCCGAGACCGGGCGCTGGGTCGGGACCTGGCGGCAGGCTCGGATGGCGGGCGCCTATATGGCGACCTGGCGCAAGGTCACCGGCCAGTGGCTGATCGAGGCGGAGATGTTCGTGACGCTGGAGGACAGCCCGGAGCCGACTGGCGCCTCGGTTTGAATTCCGGCGCCGTCGACAGGCGTGGCGTCCGGCCAGTGGCGAGGCTATCGTAAGGCATGCATTTTCTGCTCCCTGTCGTCTTCCTGGGCGGCCTCGTCCTGGTCCTCGTCGTGCTGCTCTCCCGGCCCAGCCCGGCAGCGCGGCGCCGGCTTCTTCGAGAAGACCTCCAGACGATCCAGGAAGAAGACCGTCGAGAGGACGATCTGCGATCAGGTCCGGCTTCCTAGATGGCCCTGCGCCGCCTGATCGAGCTTCCCGGCATCGCCGAGCTGGAAGACAAGGCGCTGATGAAGCCGCGCTACGCCGACGTCGATGCGCGCAGTGAATTCCCCGAGATCGACGCCTGCTCCAAGGAGCTGTTCGGCCTCACCGCCGACGAGGCCGACGAGGTTCCGCGCCCCGAGGGCTGGGACCGGATCGAGCGGCGGCCGGCGCGCGAGCAGGTGGACGCCTTCGAGGCCGAGGGCTGGGACGTGACCGACGCCAAGCGCCGGCCGCTGCGCATGCTGGGCCATTTCAACGTCCAGCTCTGGCTGGCTGTGCGCGGCGTCGCCGGCGCACTGCCGTTCCACGCGGCGAAGGAGCCGGACGACCTGAAGTCGTCCCTGGCCAAGGAAGCCGCAGTCTTCCTGCGCAACCGGCGCTAGGATTTCTTCTCGAGGTCGGGACGGGTGGCCAGGAAGGCGGCGCGTTCGGCGGCGGTGAGGACCTTGGCCGGCTTGCGGCGCGGCACGCGCGGCGAGGGCGGCGCATAGACGCCGCCATCGGGCGAGCCGCCTTTCAGGTCGGAGAGCCTCTTCGGCGGCGTTTTCATCGGCGTCTTTCAAGGGCCCGCGCGGATACGGGTCGCTATCCTATCGCACATCCGCAGTGAGGATACGGCATGGTTGATCCACGCCCGTGGTCGCGCCTTCACCGCCCGACGCTGGCCCGCGCCCGTTCGAGCGGCAGGGCGCCGCGGGGCTGAGCCCTGGTCTCGGCCTCGCCCAGCACCTCCAGCAAGGTGGTCCTCAGCGTCTGGGCCTTTCGGGTCGCCAGCTTCTCGCCCTTGTCCTGGACATAGAAGGCGTCGACCGCCCGCTCGCCGTAGTTGTCGATGTGGGCCGACTGGATCGAGAGCCCGTGGCGGGCCAGGGCGCTGGCGAGGTCGCCGAGCAGGCCCGGCCGGTCGCGGCCGGACGCCTCGATGACGGTGCAGTCCTCGGAAGTCTCGTTGTCGATCGCCACCGCCGGGGCGATGGAGAAGGCCCCGGTGCGGCCGAGATCCAAGGTCCGCTCGGGCTCGCGCCTTGGCGCCTCGCCTCTGGCCGCCGCTTCCAGCCCTTCGGCCAGGCGGCTCAGCCGGGCGGGAGTGTCGTGGCCGAACGGGCCGCCGCCGGCGTCCTGCACATAGAAGACGTCCAGCGCCTGGCCGGCCCTCGAGGTGTAGACCTTGGCGCCGACCACGTCCGCGCCCAGCGGCGCGAAGGCCGAGGCCAGGTCGGCGAACAGGCCGTGACGGTCGCCCACGGCCACCACCACCTCGGTGGCGTTGAGGTCCGGGCGCATGCGCACCTGGGCGGTGGCCCCGCCCTCCACACGGGCGCGGCGCACCAGCTTGGCGTGCTCGAACTGCTCGTCCAGGCTGAAGGCCGAGAAATAGGCGTCCTCCATCTCCGCCGCGAAGGAGGCGGCCAGGGGATCGCCCTCGGCCAGGGCCTTGCGCTCCAGCGCCACGGCGTAGTCGGGATGATCGGGCTTCAGCTCGCCCCCGCGGCCGCCGCGGAACAGCCGCTCGGTGGAGGAATAGAGCTCGCGCAACAGCTGGCCCTTCCAGCCGTTCCAGACGCCGGGCCCGACCGAGCGGATGTCGGCGACTGTCAGCACCAGCAGAAGCCGCAGCCGCTCGGGATTCTCGACGATGCCGGCGAAGGCGACGACGGTGCGCGGGTCGGAGACATCGCGCTTCTGGGCGTAGTCGCTCATCACCAGGTGGTGCTCGACCAGCCAGCAGATCAGGTCCACGCGCTGGCGCTCCAGCCCCAGCCGTTCGCAGGCCGAGCGGGCCGAGCGGGCCCCGGCCTTCTCCTGGCCGCCGACCCCGCCCTTGCCGGTGTCGTGCAGCAGCATGGCCAGGAACAGGACCTCGCGGTCGGTGATCAGCGGCATCACCGCCACCGACAGGGGATGGTCCTCGTTCAGCCGCCCGGCGGCGATCTCGGCGATCACCCCCACGGCCCTGAGCGTGTGCTCGTCCACCGTATAGGAGTGGTACATGTTGAACTGCATCTGGGCGACGACCCGGCCGAACTCCGGGATGAAGCGGCCGAGCACGCCCGCCTCGTTCATCAGGCTCAGGGTGCGGAAGGTGCGGCGGCCGCGCGCCAGCACGTCCAGGAAGGCTTCCACCGCCTGCGGGTCGCGCCTCAGTTTGGGGGTGACCAGCCGGTGCGCCCGGGTCACCGCGGTGAAGGCGTCCGGATGCAGGTCCAGGTCCAGCCGGTCGGCCAGGCGGAATAGCCTGAGCAGATTGACCGGATCCTGTTCGAACACCTCCGGGCCGTCGACGGTGAGGCGGCCGCCGTCCTGATGGAATCCAGGCGCGTCCAGCGCCTTGGAGCGGGTGCGCCGCGAGGGGATGAACCGCGAGAGGCCGTGGGGCCGCTTCTTGGCCTCGTCGGCCTCCAGCTTGGCGCAGAAGGCGCGGGTCAGGGCCCCGACTTCCGAAGCGATCATGAAATAACGGCGCATGAAGCGCTCCACCGCCGGGGCGTCGCCGCGGCGCTCGGCGCCCATGCGCCGGGCGATCTCGGGCTGCAGGTCGAAGCTGAGCCGCTCCTCGGCGCGGCCGGTGGCGAAATGCAGGTGGCAGCGCACCGCCCAGAGGAAGTCGAAGGCGCGCACGAAGGTGGAGATTTCGCGCCGTTCGAACATGTCGAGTTCGACCACCCCGTCCTTGGCCTCGGCCGGATGCAGGTACTGGGCGATCCAGAACAGGGTGTTGAGGTCCCTGAGCGCCCCCTTGCCCTCCTTGACGTTGGGCTCGACCATGTAGCGCGAGGCGCCGGCGCGGGCGTGCCGCTCGTCGCGCTCCCTGAGCTTGGCGGCGACGAACTCGGCGGCCGAACCCTTGACCACCTCGGCGCGGAACCGGCGCTTCAGCTCGTCGGCCAGCTTCTGGTCGCCGGCCAGCCGCCTGGCCTCCACGATCGAGGTGCGGATGGTGAAGTCCTCGCGCGAGAGCTTCATGCACTCGTCGATGGTGCGCGAGGCGTGGCCGACTTTGAAGCCGAGGTCCCACAGGGCGTAGAGCATGTATTCGATCACGCTCTCGGTATGGGCGGTGGGCTTGTAGGGGCGCAGGAACAACAGGTCGATGTCCGAGAACGGCGCCAGCGTGCCGCGGCCGTAGCCGCCGACCGCCATCAGCGCCAGCCGCTCACCCTCGGTGGGATTGCGGGCGCGGAAGATGTGCACGGTGGTGAAGTCGTAGAGGGCGGTGACCACCTCGTCGGTGACCGCCGAGAGCAGTGTGGCGGTCTCGATGCCGCCGGCGCCCTGCTCCAGCCGCTCCTTGGCGATCATCCGGCCGCGGAACAGGGCCGCGCGCAGGATCTCCAGCGCCCGCGTGCGCTGTTCGATCTCGCGGCCGATGGCGTCCTGGGCCGCCGCGCTCAGCTGGGCCCTGAGCTTGATCCCATCGACGACGTGTTCGATCCGGGTCGGGCGAAGGCGGGGCGCGCGCATGGGCGTTATATAGGCTGCGCCGCTGCGCCTGTCGCCGCGCCGGAGGGAGCAATATGGCCGTCCGCCTGAGCACGCTGTCGTTCGACGAGGTCTTCGCCAGGGCCGCCGGGGTCGCCCCATCGCCCGGCGGCGGGGCGGTGATGGGGCTCTGCGGCATGATGGGCGCGGCCCTGCTGCTGAAGGCGGTGCGCATCACCCTGAAAAAACGTCCGGACGATGAGGCCCTGTTGGCCGCCGAGTCCGAGTTCGAGCGGATGGCCCGCGCGATGGCCGATGACGCCGATGCCGACGCCGCCGCCTTCGACGCCTATATGGCCGCCGGCCGGCTGCCGCATGGGACTGAGGCCGAGGCCGAGGCGCGGGCGGAGCAGCACGGCCAGGCCGCGCTCGGCGCCATCGAGGTGGCCATCGACTCCCTGGCTCACGCCGCCGAAGCCATGGTGCTGGCCAAGCGCCTGGCCCAGCGGCTCTCGCCGCGCATGGCGCCCGACCTCGCCGGCGGCCTGGCGCTTTTGGAAGCCGTCCGCGCCAACGCCATCGACAACGCCCGCGACGGCCTGGACCGCGCCGAGGCCTGTTCGCGCCGGGAGGCCCTGGCGGCGAGGCTGGGGGCGCTGGTCAGCGCAACCTCGGACACGGTAGAGCGGGTGTGACTCAGGAAAAAAGGAAGCTGCGGATGCTGATGGTCACGGGCGCGAACGGAAACCTCGGCGGGCGGGTGATCGCCAATCTGCTGGAGCTCGTGGGGCCATCGGGCATCGTGGCCGGAACCCGCAACCCGGAGTCCGGGTTCGCCCGCGAGCTGGCCGCCCAAGGCGTAGGCGTCCGCCGCGCCGATTTCGACGATCCGCGTAGCCTGGCCGCCGCCTTCGAAGGCGTCGAGGCGGCGCTGTTCATCTCGACCTATGCGGCCAATTCCGAGCGCCCGCGCCAGAACCGCAACGCCATCGAGGCGGCCAAGGCAGCCGGCGTGCGCCGCCTCGCCTACACCAGCTTCGCCGGCGCCAGCGCCACGGCCACCGCCGACCACACTGTGCAGGTGCACTGGCCGACCGAGCAGGCGCTGATCGCTTCGGGGCTGGGGTACACCATCCTACGCCATGCCCTGTACGCCGACATCATGGTGGGCGACCTCGACGAGACCCTGTCCACCGGCGTCCTGCGCCGCGCCGGCGGCCACGCCCGCTGCTGCTACATCGCCCGCGACGACCTCGGCCGCTCGGCCGCCACCGTGCTGGCCAGGCCCGGCCACGAGAACCGCATCTATACCGAGACCATGGACGAGGCGCTCACCTGCGATCAGATCGCCGCCCTGATGAGTGAAGTCTTCGGCAAGCCGATCCGCTACGAAGCCGTGCCTTCGGCCGAGTGGGCCCAGTACATGACCGACCATTGGGGCGTACCGCTCGAACTCTCCAAGAGCTCCATCGGCACCATGCGCGCCATCGAGAACGGCGAGTTCGACATCGCCAGCCACGACTACGAGACGATCACCGGCCGTAAGCCGCAGACAATGCGGCAGTTCCTGGAGGGCGTGGCGGCGGGGCGAGCCTCATAGCACCCTCCCCATCTCCATTCATCCCGGCTTTCGCCGGGATGAGCGGATTTGTGAAAAGGGCTCAGCGCTTGAGCCCCTTCAGCCGATAGAGCGCCTCCAGCGCCTCGCGCGGGCTCATGCCGTCGACGTCGAGTTCGGCCAGGGCGCCTTCGACCGCGCTCGGCGCGGATTCGGCGACCGCGGCCGGGGCGGTGGGCGCGAACAGGGGCAGGTCTTCCAGCCGGGCGGGCGATGAGGTCTGGCTTTCCAGGCGCTCCAGCACTTCGCGGGCCCTGGCCACCACCGCCGCCGGCACGCCCGCCAGCTTGGCGACCTGCACGCCGTAGGACCGGTCGGCCGGTCCGGGCCGGGCCTCGTGCAGGAAGACCAGGTCGCCGTTCCACTCCTTGGCCCGGAGCGACAGGTTGCAGACATGGGCCAGCCGGCCCTCCAGTTTGGCCAGCTCGTGATAGTGGGTGGCGAACAGGGCGCGGCAGCGGTTGGTCTCGTGCAGGGCCTCGGCGCAGGCCCAGGCGATGGCCAGGCCGTCATAGGTGGCGGTGCCGCGGCCGATCTCGTCGAGGATCACCAGGGAGCGCGGCGTCGCCTGGGTCAGGATGGCGGCGGTTTCCATCATCTCGGCCATGAAGGTCGAGCGCCCGCGCGACAGGTCGTCGGCGGCGCCCACGCGGCTGAACAGGCGGTCGACGACGCCTAGCCTCAGCCGCTTGGCCGGCACGAAGCAGCCGGCCTGGGCCAGGATGGCCATCAGGGCGTTCTGGCGCAGATAGGTCGACTTGCCCGCCATATTGGGGCCGGTGACGATGGCCAGCCGGGCCGAGGCCACGCCCGAGCCGTCCAGCCGGCAGTCGTTGGCGGTGAAGGGCTCGCCGGACCGCCGCACCGCCGCCTCGACCACCGGATGGCGGGCGGCCTCCGCCTCGAACACCACCGAGCGGTCGACCTCGGGGCGCACGGCCTGGGCGTCCTCGGCCCATTCGGCCAGGCCCGCGGCGACATCGATGCGGGCGAGGGCGGCGGCTGCGGCCTGGACCGGGTGGGCGAGGGCGCAGGCCTGTTCGCGCCAGGCCTCGAAGATCTCCAGCTCCATGGCCAGGGCCCGCTCGCCGGCCTGGGCGATCTTGGCGTCCAGCTCGGCCAGCTCGACGGTAGTGAAGCGGACCTGGTTGGCCAGGGTCTGGCGGTGGATGAAGACGCCGTTCAGCGGCGGCTGGAACAGCGGCTCGGCCTGCTTGGCCGTGGCTTCCAGGAAATAGCCCAGCACGGCGTTGTGGCGGATGCGGACGGGAACGCCGCTCTCGCTTTGCAGCCTGGTCTCCAGCGCGGCGACGACCCTGCGGCTGTCGTCGCGAAGGGCGCGGGCGGTGTCGAGCTCGGGCCGCACCGCCGCGGCCACGAAGCCGCCGTCGCGGGCATTGGCCGACAGCTCGGCGCCGAGGCCCTCATCGAGCGTGCATCGCAGGGACTTCAGCGCCGGCTGCCGCTCGGGATCGAGCGCGGCGGAGGAGTCGGCCAGCTCCTGGGCGAGGCCGGTCAGGCCGTCACGGTCGCCGCCGAGCAGGGCGGCGATCGCTTCGCCGGCGAGAAGGCCGTCGCGCAGGGCCCCGAGGTCGCGCGGGCCGCCCCGGCCCAGGGCCAGGCGCGACAGGCACCTGGCCATGTCGGGGGAGCCCTTGAGGGTTCGGCGCAGGTCCTCGCGCAGGCCCCGCCGCTCGAGCAGCTGCTGGATGGCGTCCAGCCGCACGGCGATGGCCTGGGGCTCCAGCAGCGGCCGCGACAGCCGCGCCGCCAATAGCCGCGCGCCGCCAGGGGTGACGGTGCGGTCCACCGCCGCCAGCAGCGAGCCTTCGCGCCCGCCCGACTGGCTGCGGTCGATCTCCAGGCTGGCGCGGGTGGCCGGATCGATGGCCATGACGTCGGCCTCGCCGGCGCGGCGGGGCGGCGAGAGGGCCGGCATGCGCCCGGCCTGGGTGGTCTCCAGATGCGCCGCGATCAGGCCGAGCGCCGAGATCTCCGCGCCGGACAGCACGCCGAAACCGTCCAGGGTCTCCACCCCATAGAGCCGCTTCAGCCGCGCCTCGGAGGCGGAGGGTTCGGCCAGGGCCGAAGCCATGGGCTGGATCGCCCCGCCGGCCAGCTTCAGCGCCGCCGCCAGGGCCTCGTCGGCGAACAGCCGGTCGGGGACCAGGGTCTCGGAGGGCGAGAGCGCCGCCAGGGCCGCGGCGACGCCGTCCTTGCCGACCAGGCCGCACTCGACCTCGCCGGTGGATATCTCCACGCTGGCGACCGCCACCTGGCCGCCGCGCAGGGCCACCGCCGCCAGCCGGTTGGAGCCCCGGGCGTCGAGCAGGGATTCCTCGGTCAGGGTGCCGGGGGTGACGATGCGCACCACGTCACGGCGGACCACCGACTTGGAGCCGCGCTTCCGGGCCTCGGCCGGGTCTTCCATCTGCTCGCAGACCGCCACCTTGAAGCCGGCGCGGATCAGCTTGGCGAGATAGGCCTCGGCCGCGTGCACCGGCACCCCCGCCATGGGGATGTCCTGGCCGGCGTGCTTGCCGCGGGCGGTCAGCGCGATGCCGAGCGCCGCCGACGCCTTCTGGGCGTCCTCGAAGAACAGCTCGTAGAAATCGCCCATGCGGAAGAACACCAGGGCGTCGGGCTGACGCGCCTTGGCCTCGAAGAACTGGGCCATCACCGGCGTGGTGTCGGCCGCGATCGGGGTGGTGGCAGGGGCGTTCATCGGAGGAGCGACGCTAGCGGGAGTCCGCGCGAGTCTCCAGGGCGGGATCGCAAGGGGGCTCCCCTTCACCCGTTCGTCCCCGCGAAAGCGGGGATCCAGGTGTTTTTGTGTTGGTGACTCCGATCCGCCGAGGCGCGTGCAGGCCTGTTGGAAAAGGCCTGGGTCCCGCTTTCGCGGGGATGAGCGGAAAAACTAGATCAGCCGCCTGCGCATGAACTGCGACAGCAGGTCGATCAGCGAGACCGCCACGATGATCACGATCGAGATGGCCGAGACGGCGCTGAAGTTGAAGCTCTGCAGGCTCTCGAAAAGAAGCTGGCCGATGCCGCCGGCGCCGATCAGGCCCAGCACCGTGGCCGAGCGGGCGTTGGATTCGAAGCGGTAGAGGGCATAGCTGGTCCACAACGGCCCCACCTGGGGGATCACGCCCCAGACGATCTCCTGCAGGCGCGAGGCGCCGGTGGCCCGGACCCCCTCGACAGGCCCGGGGTCGATGGCCTCGACCGCCTCGGAGAACAGCTTGGCCAGCACTCCGCCGGTGTTCAGCGCCAAGGCCATCACGCCCGCCAGCGGCCCGGGGCCCACGGCCACGATGAAGGCCACGCCGATGACCAGCTCCGGCGCCGAGCGCAGGGCGTTCATCAGCAGCCGCATCGGCTGCTGCAGCCAGACGGGCGAGATGTTGCGCGCGCAGGCCAGGCCGAACGGGACGGCGATCACCAGGGCCAGGGCGGTGCCCCAGAGCGCCATCTGCACGGTCAGCCACATCTGGGCGGCGTAGATGGTCCAGTGGGCCATGTCCGGGCGCACGAACTCCGACCCGAAGTCGCGCATGTTGGCGCTGTTGGCGAAGAGCAGCCCGAGTTTCGACATTTGCACCGGCTCGAAGCTGAGCAGCAGCACCGCCAGGAGGCCGCCCCAGAGCGCGAAGTCGACCAGCCGCCGCGCCAGCGGCGGCGTGGGCGGAGGCGGGATCGACCCGGCCGTCGGCAGGCTGGCCGGGCCCATCAGCCGGCGTGCGCCGAGGGCTTGGCGTTGATGGCGTCGAACGCCTTCTGGGCGGATGCGACCTTGGCCGCATCGCCCTCGTGCCTGGCTTCGTTGAGGTCCTTGCTGGCGACCATCAGGCGGATCGGGTCGAGATAGCTGTCGTCGACGGGCTTGAAGCCGCCATAGGTGAGGGCGTCCAGCACCTTGCGCTCGTGGTCGCCCTCGGGCCCGGCGGCGGTTCCATAGGTCATGAAGAAGCGCTTCAGCTTCTCCTTCACCGCGGGATCGATGTCCTTGCGCACCAGGATCGAGGACTCCGGCAGGGGCGGGGATTTCCAGATCACCTGGATCTGGTCGGCGATCTCGGGGTTCTGCCGCCGGGCGAACACCAGGGTCACGGTGTTGGCGGTGGCCACGTCGACGGTCCCGTAGCCCACGCCGATCAGATTGGCCTGGTGGCTGGCCGAGCGCACGGTCTTGAAGCAATCGGTCGGATCGATGCCGCGCGGCGCGAACAGATAGGCCAGGGGCGCCAGGGTGCCTGAGGTGGAATTGGGGTCGCCGAGGCCGAAATTGTAGCGCTTGCCGCACTTCAGCAGCTTGTCCAGGGTGATCCCCGAGCCCTTGCGGGTGATCAGCACCGATTCATAGACGCCGGCCTCGCCGCCCTTGTCGACGATGCGCCCCAGCACCTCGGCGTGGGCTCGATTCACCGCCTCCAGCGCCGGCAGGGCCGAGAACCAGCCCACCTGCACCTGGTTGAAGCGCATGGCCTCGATCATGCCCATGTAGTTGGAGGCGAAACTGGCCTCGACCTTCAGCCCGGTCTGTTTCTGCAGATCGTCCAGCAGGGGCTGCCAGACTCGGCCCATCGAGGCCTGATCCTCGGCCGGCACGATGGAGAACTTCAGCACCTGATCGGTCGTGGGCTTCCTGGAGCAGCCCGTGAGAAGCGCCGCTGCGACAAGCGCCAGGGCGGCGGCTCGGCCAAGCGTCATCTCCCATCCCCTTCCCAGAACACGTCCTCGATCTCGGGCCCGTAGATCTCGACCAGGGCCTTGTGGTCCAGCTCCGAGGGCGGTCCGTCATAGGCGATCCTGCCGTCCCTGAGCGCCACGATCCGGCGGCAATAGCGCAGGGCGTAGTCGACTTGGTGAAGGCTGACGAAGACGCCGATCCCCTCGCGCTGGTTGAGGTCGCAGAGCAGGTCCATCACCCGGCGCGCCGAGACCGGGTCCAGCGAGGCGACCGGCTCGTCGGCGAAGATCACCCGGGCCTGCTGCACCAGGGCTCTGGCGATGGCGACGCGCTGCTGCTGGCCGCCAGACAAGAGGTCCGCGCGCTGGCCGGCCTGCTCGGCCAGGCCCACCCGCGCCAAGGCCGACATCACCGCCCCCTTCTCCTCGGCGCTCCAGAGGCCGAGCAGGCCGCGCAGGGTCCGAGCGCGGCCGAGCAGACCCAGGGCGGCGTTGCTGAACAGGCTGAGCCGGCCGACCAGGTTGAATTGCTGGAACACGAAGCCGATGCGGGCGCGGATCCTGCGCACGTGGCCGCAGATGCGGCCGCCCGCCTGCACCGTCTCGCCGAAGGCCTCGATGCGGCCGGCCCCCGGGTCGATCGGCGCCAGGCCGGCGGCGGCGCGCAGCAGGGTCGACTTGCCCGAGCCGGAGGGCCCGATCAGGGCCACCATGTCGCCGGCCTGCAAGGACAGGCTGACCCCGTCCAGCGCCC
>DATCFQ010000400.1:0-4248 GCA_036509495.1 Caulobacteraceae bacterium | reverse complement strand
GTGGTGGTCGGCGTGCTGGGCGCGGTGCTGCTGGCGATCGGCGGTTTCGCCTATCGCCCCCGCCGCAACCTGCGCCGCAGCGAGCCCGGCGTCATCGAGGCGCGGCACGTGGGCGGCCACTCGTGGGTCGCCTACGGCTGGGACCAGCGCGGCCGCTAGGGCCGAGGCTTCGGATCCGGGGCGCCCGATCCGATTTATCCTGTAGTGATGGATTTCCCGGACGCCTATGGTGATCGGGCAGGCGCGTCATGTGGGCGCAAGATAGGAGGACGTCATCATGCGGAAGGTGGTTGTCGGCGGCGTGATCGCGGTAGCGCTGGTGTTCGGGGCGGCGGGAGCTTCAGCTGAGATGGCGGCGAGCGGGTCGATGGCGTCCCATTCGGCCATGGCCTCATCGGCCGGCCACGCCAAGGAAACCAAGATGGACATGATGATGGTCCACAATTGCCACGCCATGACGCACAAGAAGATGCTCAAGGACGCCGAGTGCCAGGACTATATGAAGCACCATCCCGATTGGATGAAGGGCAAGTAGCGTCCGCGCTTCCTGAGGCGAGGGCGGTTCATTCCCCCACCGAAACGCTCTAGATCGGCGCCATGGAACTGACCCTGGCGCCTTCGCCCAATTTCGACGCCCGCCGCGGGCCGCCCGACATGCTGGTGCTGCACTACACCGGCATGCGCACGGGCGAGGCGGCGCTGGAGCGGCTGCGCGACGCAGAGGCCAAGGTCTCGGCCCACTATCTGGTCGAGGAGGACGGCCGCGTCTTCCGCCTGGTCCCCGAGGAGCGGCGCGCCTGGCATGCCGGCGTCGGGGCGTGGCAGGGCGACAAGGACTGCAACGGCGTCTCCATCGGGGTGGAGATGGTCAATCCCGGCCACGAGTTCGGCTACCGGCCCTTTCCCCAGGCGCAGATCGCCGCGGTGATCGCCCTGGCGTCGGACATCCGCTCGCGCTGGACCATTCCGGACGACCGCATCGTCGCCCACTCCGACATCGCCCCCGAGCGCAAGCAGGACCCAGGCGAGCTGTTCCCCTGGAAGCAACTGGCCGAGGCCGGCCATGGACTATGGACCGAGCCGCCGCCGGCTCCCGGCGCCGCCCTCGCCCTCGGCGACGAGGGCCCGGGCGTGCTGGTGCTGCAGAGCGGGCTGGCTCGCCTGGGCTACGGCTGCGAGCGCACCGGCCGCTTCGACGCCCTGACCGGCGGGGTGGTCAGCGCCTTCCAGCGGCACTGGCGCCCCGAGCGGCTGGACGGTGTAGCCGACGGCGAGACCCGCGCCCGGCTGATGGCGCTCTTGAGGCTGCCGCGATGACCACGGGGACCAGGCTCCCCGGCGGGGTGGTCCACGACCTGCCCGCCGATCTGGAAGACGCGCTGGAATCCAACCCCAAGGCCCTGGCGACCTGGGAGGACATCACCCCGCTCGCCCGCAACGAATGGATCTGCTGGATCGAGTCCGCGAAGAAGGCGGAGACCAGAACCAAGCGGATCACCTGGGGCTGCGAAAACCTCCAGGACGGCAAGCGGCGGCCGTGCTGCTGGCCGGGGTGCGCGCATCGGGAGCGGGGACGGTCCCAGGGCAGCTGAGCTGGGCCACCCGCTGAAAGAGCGAGTTGAATCGAACTGAAATCATTTCCCAACCGCTCATCCCGGCGAAGGCCGGGATCCAGGACAAGTAACGCAGGCGTCCCGGAAAGGAATCGCGACGTCGAGGCCGCGTCTTTTTCTGTGAATTGGGCTCTGACCTGTCCTGGATCCCGGCCTTCGCCGGGATGAGCGGGCAAAGAAATGGGCGCCGCGCCAATCTAATCTCAATTCGCTCTAGGCGCCGGGCCTCGAATGTCTGCTCGTCCGGCCCATCCGAAATGACCACTTCAGGACCCTGAGCGGACGTGGTGAGGGGCAGGACACGGTGGTGCAGCGGTGTTAATCGGAACGATATGAGACAAGCACTTCTGGCTGTTGACGTGCAGAGCGGTTTTGGCCCCCCGGACTGGCTAGTCACGGGCATCTCGCGCCTGCTCCCGCTCATGCCTTCTTGCGCCACGGTAGAGCTTCACGACGAAGCGGTCGTGCCATTCCAGGCTCAACTTGGCTGGCGCCCGGAAGCCGAAGACACCAACCTTGTGCCCGCAGATCACATCTTTATTAAGCACGGATATGGCCTGCCCCCGGACCTAGTCGCGCACTTAAAGCAGTTGAGAGCTGGTCGGGTTCTAGTCTGCGGAATCCAGGCCGACACCTGCGTCCTTGCAGCGGGATTTGCGCTCTTTGATGCAGGTCTGTTCCCTACAATGATCGTAGACCTTGTAGTGGGCTCATCGCTCGACCGGTCAGGACGTCTGGGTGCGAACCTTTGGCGGCATCATTTCGGAGCGGTGATCGAGAGCCGCGAGTTGCTCGACCAACAAATACGAAACTCGACCTAGGAGTTTCCGCTTGGCCCGAGCCGTGGTGAATGCGGCGGGATCAACACCGTGATCTCTGGCCTCGCCGGACTGCTCAGACGGCCACGCCGGCAGTTTGACAAATGGACATCGCTTACGCGGGCAACGGAAGGGTCGCGGCGAATGCTGCGACGTCCTGCAAAGGAACCCCTGAGGCGCAGAGCGGACATTCCGACGGGAGCCAGAGAGTGTTGGGCAGGGTTCCGACGCTGACGAGTGGAACGGCCTTACTGGAGGCGAACACAGAAGCGGCTGTGCCTAGAACAAGCAAGGCGCCTATGGCCACTACGGTTGCTCCGCAGTCCTGCAGGTCATCGAACGTGCCGCGCATGGCGGAACCGGCATTGACGACGTCGTTGACGATGGCGACGCGTTGGCCCTGAAGTTTCTCGCGCAACGGAGCGGGAACCCTGTATCCCGCCGGGAACAGGCCGTCCTCTGCAGGACGCGCAATGCGCTCAGAATAGGTGAATTCGACATCCAGCGCCAAAGCCGCCATCAGCGCCACGAAGGCGCCTTCGACGAGCGGGCCGCAGACGGCGTCCAACTCCAATTTCGATAGAGGCTCGACCAAGCCGGCGGAGATGGTCTGCACGGATCGGGGATGGCGGCAGAGCGATTCAAGGTCCAGCCACAGGTCTCCATGGTGTCCAGACTCCAGGAGGAAGTGACCCCTTCTAGCCGACAAGAGCTCAAGTACCTGTTCGTGCAACGATTCCTACTCCCCGGATCTGCGGTGCCGAGCAACGGTGACAACAGCTCAGCGCGACCCCTTCCGATGGAGCCAATCGTCAGGCTGCGATACTATTGCTGGGTCGGATGGTTTTGTCAGATTGATCACTGTGGGCGGCGTGGGCCGTGCAGGCCACGACTGCCATGGTGAGCGTCGTATGCCCACGTCTCTTTTCCACCGAGGCTGTGTGAGAACGCGTCTTGGCGGAGGGCTGTGGATGCGTTGCGGAGGCGTTCGGACCGGGTGTTTGTCGGCCGGACGATTGGGGAAGGCGCGTTGAGACCTCAGGCCCGCATCGCCGCCATGAGGGGCTGGAATCCAACCCCAAGGCCCTGGCGACCTGGGAGGACATCACCCCGCTCGCCCGCAACGAATGGATCTGCTGGATCGAGTCGGCGAAGAAGGCGGAGACCAGAACCAAGCGGATCACCTGGGGCTGCGAAAACCTCCGGGACGGCAAGCGGCGGCCGTGCTGCTGGCCGGGGTGCGCGCATCGGGAGCGGGGACGGTCCCAGGGCAGCTGAGCTGGGCCACCCGCTGAAAGAGCGAGTTGAATCGAACTGAAATCATTTCCCCACCGCTCATCCCGGCGAAGGCCGGGATCCAGGACAAGTAACGCAGGCGTCCTGGAAAGGAATCGCGACGTCGAGGCCGCGTCTTTTTCTGTGAATTGGGCTCTGACCTGTCCTGGATCCCGGCCTTCGCCGGGATGAGCGGGCAAAGAAATGGGCGCCTCGCCAATCTAATCTCAATTCGCTCTAGGCGCCGGGCCTCGAATGTCTGCTCGTCCGGCCCACTTGGGACGCCTACATCCAGCCCCTAGCCGACATTGCCCCGCCTCTCAACGGGGCGAAGGGCCTAATGCCGCCACGCCCGCGCCCCGCTTCGGTCACACCCACGGCCAAGCCTCAGCCCGACCTGAGGGCGAGGGATGGCCAGGCGCGCATCGCGGGGGTGGGGACCGGCGATCGCCGGTGCGCTCGGCGTCCACCTTGCGGTCGTGCTGGCGGTCGTTCTGACCGTGAAGATCGGCTCGCCGCCTCCCGAACCCCGGGCTGTCACG
>DATCFQ010000399.1:0-2718 GCA_036509495.1 Caulobacteraceae bacterium | reverse complement strand
TGTTATTGACCTTCACGACGAAATGTCCGAGGGCCGCTGCGGGCCAATTCTTGTTCATATTTCTTCCAGTCCTCCTCGAGATGTTGGGTTTTCGTGGGTCGATGGGTGCCCACGGCGGCGGTGATGACACCTGGAACCAGGGTGCGCAGCGGCATGCGGGCGTCTCGATCGAGCTTCGTGCAGTCCTCGCTTGGCGGTACACCGAGAGAGATCAGTTCCACGGCGCACACCGGCGTGATAATCCGACCGCTCAGTCGGAAATACTTATGCGACCGGCCAGTCGGAAATGCAAGAGATCAAATTTGACTCGGAAAAAGGAAATTGATCGGGATCGGATTCTGGATGCCGCTGAGGGCGTGATCCTCGATTCCGGTGGCCGAAAATTCACGCTCGATGCCGTGGCCGAGCGTGCGGGGATCAGCAAGGGGGGACTCGTTTACACTTTCGCGACAAAGGATGGGTTGGTCCGCGCGGCGTTGGAGCGGGAAGTCGCGCGCTTTCAAGACGCGGTGAGCCAGCGGCTTGGCGACAAGCCGGTAGACCCTTTCGAGATGGTCTTGGCCCACATCGAGGAAGCGCTCGCTGAGGATGACGCCGCGACTAGCAAGGCGGCCTTCCTGATAACCGCCTTGGTGCACGCCCCCGATATGATGGAGCCAGCGCGAAGCTATTACCGTGCGCTGCTCGATCCGCTCTTGGCGGGACCGGGCGAGGCCCACGAGATCCGCAACGCCCTGCTGGCTGTCGAAGGAATCTTCCTACTGCGAGGACTGGGCTTCGTGGAGGTCTCGGTAGAGGAGCACAGATCTGTGCTCCTCTTCGCGCGGGATACGGTCGCCGGAGTGCTGGCCAAACGTCGAGCGTGAGCGCTCGACATATTGCCGGCTACGGCCGTCAGGCCGCTCGCATCCGAACCCGGAGCGAAACGCTGCCCCATTCTCGATCGCAGAACGGACCATCCGAAGTTCCGTTTGGGGTCGAAACCGGTCATTGCCATTATGCAGGGACACGGACCCCCGCCGCGCGGATTTGTGAGTACACGCCCTATGGCCGCGGCAGGTTCTCGATCGTCGTCTCCGGCAACTCGTCGGCGGGGGTGAAGCCCAGCACGCAGCCGTAGAAATAGAGTTCTGCCTGCTTGGCGGCGATGATGCTGTCGGAGCGGCGGAAACCGTGCGCCTCGCCCTGGAACTCCAGATAGGCCACCGGCGTCTGGCGGCTGCGCAGGGCCTCCAGGATCATGCGCGCCTGGTTCGGCGGCACCACCGGATCGTCCGATCCCTGCAGGATGATCAGCGGCGTCTTGAAGCGGTCCAGGTGGTTGATCGGCGAGCGGGCCTGATAGAGCGCCTGGGTCTCGGGATAGGGGCCGATCAGGGTGTCGAGGTAGCGGCTCTCGAACTTGTGGGTGTCGCGGGCCAGGGCCTCGAGGTCCGAGACGCCGTAGAAGTCGCCGCCGGCGGAGAACACCTCGCTCTGGGCCAGGGCGGCCAGCACGGTGAAGCCGCCGGCGCTGCCGCCGTGGATGGCGATGCGGGCCGCATCGGCCCGGCCGGAGCCGACCAGGAACTCGGCCGCCGCGATCACGTCCTCGACGTCGACCACGCCCCACTGGCCGTTCAGCGCCTGGCGATAGGCGCGGCCGTAGCCGGACGAGCCGCCGTAATCCACATCGACCAGGCCAAAGCCGCGGCTGGTCCAGAACTGATTGGACAGGCTGAAGCCGGCGCTGGCCCGGGCGGTCGGGCCGCCGTGCGCCTGGACGATCAGCGGCGGCGTCCGGCCCTCGGGCAGGGCGAAGGCGCCGTTGGCCGGCGGATAATAGAGGGCGTGGGCGGTGCGGCCGCCGGCGCTGGGGAATTCGATCGCCTGGGCGGCGGAGATGCAGGCCGGGTCGAGCCTGGCCGGGGAGGGCCGGCGCACCAGAGCCGTCTCGCCGCTCTCGACATCGACGGTGACCACCGCCGGACCCTGGTCGGTGAAGGCCGCGAGCATGGCCACGCGCCGCGCGTCCAGGGCATGCAGGGCGCCGCATTCGGTGAAGGGCGCGGGGATGTCCCTGGTCTGGCCGTCCGGGGCGATCAGCACCAGGTGGTCGCCGCCGGCCTCGCCGTAGCGGGCGAGGATCTGGCCGTCCGGCAGCAGGGCGTAGTTGGACTGGCCGAACACCCAGAGCGGCCCGGCGAAGTCCGCCGCCTTGGGCGCCAGCGCCTGCGCCTCATCGTTCCGCAGCCGATAGAGGTTCCAGAACCCGCCGCGGTCGGAAATGAAATGCAGCTCGCCCTCGGCCGACCATTTGGGATCGAGCACCGATTCCTCATCGCCGCCGGCCACGCGGCGGACGCCCGTCAGCCCCTCGCCGGTCAGCTCGCCGACATAGAGGCTGGTGGTGTCCCAGGGCATGTTGGGATGGTCCCAGGCGATGAACGCCAGCCGGCGGCCGTCCGGGCTCGGCCGCGGATAGGCCACGAAGTCGCTGGCCTCGAACAGCACCTGGCCCGCGTCGCCCGCCTCCCCGGAGAGCCGCACGATGGCGTTCGCCACCGCCGCCGGATCGGTGTGATCCTCGCGCACCCAGACCATGCCCCCGCCGGGCAGGCCCAAGCCGTCGGCATAGCGATAGCCCTCAGGCGTCAGCGGCTCGGCCGAACCGTCGGGCCTCAGCGCATGCAGGCGCTGGTCGGCGAAGTTCGAGAACACCAGCGTCCTGTCCGCCAT
>DATCFQ010000398.1:0-2990 GCA_036509495.1 Caulobacteraceae bacterium | reverse complement strand
CGCCCGGGCCGGCGATGCCGGTTATGGCCACCGCCAGGCCGGCGCCGAGCCGCGCTGCCGCTCCCGTCGCCATCGCCCGCGCCACCGGTTCGGAAACCGCCCCGGCCGCTGCGATCAAGGCTGCATCGACGCCCAGCAACCGGGTCTTGGCGGCGTTGGAATAGGTGACGAGGCCGCCCGCCACCACGTCGGAGGAGCCGGCGATGGCGGTCAGCGCGCCAGCGACCAGGCCGCCGGTGCAGCTCTCTCCCGTGGCCAGGGTCATGCCGCGGGCCCGCGCCCGCTGGAGCACCGCCTCGGCCAAGTCTCGCACCTCCACGGGAAACATCCGCGACTCCGCCTGCTGCAAATCAACAGTTCAATCCGCTAGGCTTAGGACGCAAGCTCCCCGTCACGGCAGTCGAAGGTGATTCTGCGCAGGGGGGCGCGATGACCGACACCGCCATCCCGCGCGGACGCGCCGGGCGAGCCGCGGGGCTGTTCCCCGTCGCGGTGTTCTTCAGCGCGGGCCTCGTCTTCCTCGTCGAGCCGATGGTCGCCCAACTCCTGCTGCCGCGCCTGGGCGGCTCGCCGGCGGTCTGGAACGCCAGCCTGGCGTTCTTCCAGCTCGCCCTGCTGGGCGGCTATGGCTACGCCCACCTGCTGCAGCGGATTGCTCTGGTCCGCCGTCAGATGCTGGTTCATCTCGGCGTGCTGGCCCTTGGCGCCCTTGCTCTGCCGCTGCGCCTCAGCGGAGAGCTGGGCCAGAGTTCGACGAACCATCCGGTCCTCTGGCTGCTCGGCGTCCTGGCCCTGTCGGTTGGTGCGCCCTTCGCCGCGCTCTCGGCCACGGCGCCTTTGCTACAGGCCTGGTCCGCCCGCGCTGACGGGGAGGGCTCCAGGCCCTACCGCCTCTACGCCGCCAGCAACCTTGGCAGCCTGATCGCGCTGGTCGCCTATCCGTTCGCGGTCCAGCCGCTGATCGGCCTGCGCCTGCAGGCCCTGGTCTGGAGCCTGGGCTATCTGGCGTTCGCCGCCCTGGTGCTCGTGGTTGTCCTGCAGACCTCCCGGACCACGCGTGCAGACGTCCCGCCGGCCGCCGCCGAGCCGGCCCCGAGCGCCTGGCGACAACGCGGGGTCTGGATCCTCCTGGCCGCCGCGCCGTCCAGCCTGCTGCTCGGCGTCACCGCCCACATTACCGCGGACGTGGCCTCGGTCCCCTTCCTGTGGGTCCCGCCGCTGGCGCTCTATCTGCTGACCTTCGTCATCGCCTTCCAGGCGCGCCCGCTGATGCCATCCCGGGTCGCCTTGATTCTTCAAGCTCTGGCGACGCCGGTCTGCCTGTGGCTGGTCTCGGTGCGGACGCACGACTGGCTGCCGTTGCTACTCGCGCACCTGTCGGCCTTCTTGTTCACCGCCCTCATCTGCCACCAGGCCCTGGCCGAGCGCCGGCCGGGGCCGGCCCGGCTCACCGAATTCTATCTCTGCCTGGCCCTGGGCGGGGTGATCGGCGGCGCCTTCAACGCCTTCCTGGCGCCGGTGGTGTTCAACGACGTCTGGGAATATCCTGCGGTGCTGGCCCTGGCGGGCCTCGCTCGCACCCCGACGAGATGGCCGCCCTATGCCGCGACCCTGGCCCTGCTGCTGGGCGGCCTCGGGGCGGAGGTGTTCCTGGTCAGCCCCGACGTCCAGCTTCCCGCCCTTGCCGAGACCGGCCTGGTCCTGGCCGCCGGCGCCTGCGCCTTCCTGCTGCGTGGCCGCCCCGCCGCCTTCGCCATGCTGGCCGGGGGTCTGGCCATCACCGGGGTGGTCGAGCACCGGCGCTATGACGTGACCGAGTCCCATCGCAGCTTCTTCGGCGTGGTCCAGCTGGGGCAGGTCAACGTTCCCGAACTCGGTCCGGTCCGCTTCATGGTGCACGGCTCGACCGTGCACGGCGCCGAGGCGCTGGACCCGGCGCTGCGCTGCCGGCCCCTGACCTACTATGCGCCAGGCGGCCCGATGGGGCAGGCGTTCGCCAGCGTGCAATCGCGCAAGCCCGCCGCCAGTTTCGGCCTGGTCGGCCTGGGCGTCGGCACGGTGACCACCTTCGTCCGCCATGCGGACGCCATGCGCATCTTCGAGATCGATCCCCTGGTCGTGCGCCTGGCCAGCGACCCGTCGAAGTTCGGCTATGTGCATGGCTGCGCCAAGGGCGCGCTCAGCCTGGCGATCGGCGACGCCCGTCTGTCGCTGGAGCGCGAGCCGCCGGGACGCTTCGACCTTCTGCTGATCGACGCCTTCTCCTCCGACAGCATCCCGACCCACCTTTTGACCACCGAGGCGATGCGGCTCTATCTGAAGGCCATCAGGCCCGATGGGGTGCTGCTGCTGCACCTGTCCAACCGCAATTTGGAGCTCACCATGCCGGCCGCTGCGGCGGTGAAGGACGCCGGCGGCTTCGCCCTGACCCAGACCTACGTCCCGCCGCCGGCTGCGCCGCTGTTCGCCGACGCCGGGGCCATCGTTGTCCTGGCCGCCCGGTCGCCCGCGGCGCTGGAGCCCTTCCGGCGCGATCCGCGCTGGCGGCCGATCGATCCTGGGGGTGTGCGGGCGTGGACCGACGACTATTCCAATGTGCTTGGGGCGCTGGTCAGGCGGTTTGAAGCGCGGCGTTAGCCGCCGCCGAGCCGAGGCGGCGCTCGATGATCCGGTCGGCATGCCAGAAATGGCACTGCAGCATGAAGCGGTGGCCCGAGCGCACGAAGCCGCCACGGTGCACGCCGTGGTTATCGAACAGCGCCAGATCCGAACGGCCGTCGGTCAGCGCGACTTCCTTGGCCAGGAGCCCGGCCGCCCCCGGTGTGGTCTCGTCGATATAGTCGCCGAAATTGGCGTGCTGGCCGAACTCGGGGGGCAGGGCGAGAAAGCGGACGGTCTGCTGGCGCAGCTTGTCGTTGGTTTTGCGCACCAGGGCCTCGAAGTCGCCCATCAGCCGGTGCGAGCCGCGCACATAGCGGAACGGACCCTGG
>DATCFQ010000397.1:0-3491 GCA_036509495.1 Caulobacteraceae bacterium | reverse complement strand
ATGTCCTCTGTAAATAGGCCCGCGTGCGTCCGGCGCGATAGCATCTCCTCGAAAAGTGATCGCGCCTCTTCCGTTCGCCCGGCCAGATGAAGCGCCTCGATGAACCAGAAAGTGCAGAAGTTGAATGCTGTCTGCGGCTCTCCGAAGTCATCGGGGATGGCGTATCTCAACAGGTGAGACCCTCGCCTGAGCTCTCCTTCGATGGCCGCGAAGGTGGCGCGATAGTGCGGGTCCTCGTGGGACAGGAAGCGTAGATCGACCATCTGCAGCAGCGAGGCGTCCAGCTCCTCGCCTTCGAAGCTGGCGGCGTAGCGTCCCAGCCCGGGATTGAACGCCCGCTCCTCGATGGCGGTGCGGACTTCGGCGGCGCGTCCGGCCCAGAGGGTGCGGCGGTCCTCCAGGCCCACAGCCGCTGCGGCGTTGGCGAGCCGGTCGCAGGCCGCCCAGCACATCAGGGACGAATAGGTGTGCACCGAGGCGCGGGTGCGGAACTCCCAGAGGCCGGCGTCCGGCTGGTCGTGCAGGGCGAAGGCGCGCTCACCGACCTGCTCCAGGGCGTGGAAGTCGTCGACGGTGGGAGTGCGCAGCAGGCGTTCGTCGAAGAAGGCCTGGACGCTGGACAGCACGATCTGGCCATAGGCGTCGTGCTGGTCGTGCTCGTGGGCCTGGTTGCCGCAGCGCACCGGCCCCATGCCGCGATAGCCGGGCAGGGTGTCGATGATCCGCTCGGTCAGCGCCGGCTCCAGGCCGACGCCATAGACCGGCTGCACCTTGCCGCCCCCCGACCGGTCCACCAGGTTGCGCAGGAAGCTGAGATAGTTTTCCAGGATATCGACGGCGCCCAGGCGGTTCAGGGCCTGCACCACATAATAGGCGTCCCGGACCCAGCAGTAGCGGTAGTCCCAGTTGCGGCCGGAGTCGGCGTGCTCGGGGATCGAGGTGGTCAGGGCCGCCACGATGGCCCCGGTCTCCTCGTAGGCGCAGAGCTTCAGGGTGATCGCCGCGCGGATCACCGCCGTCTGCCACTCCAGCGGCACGGCCAGGGTGCGCACCCACTCCATCCAATAGCGCCGCGTATCGGCGAGCATACGGTTGGAGGTCGAGGAGACGTCGCCCTCGAACGGCTCGTCGGGGCCCAGGAACAGGGCCAGCGGCTCTTCCAGCCGGAACCAGCGCTCGGTCAGGAGGTGCGACACCGGACAGTCGGTGGTCAGCCGCAGGGTGACGTCGCTGCAGATATAGCGGACGTGGTTGGAGCCCGAGGTCCGCTCGGCGGGCCGTGCGCCCCACGCCGCGGCCGGGCGCAGGCGGATGCGGATCATCGGCGCGCCGGCCAGCGGCCGGATCAGCCGGATCATCGAGGTCGGGCGATAGACGCGGCCGTGCTGGCGATAGCGTGGGGCGAAGTCGAGGATCTCGAGCCGGCAGCCGCTTTCGTCGATCAGTTCGGTGCGCAGTATGGGGGTATTGCGCAGATAGGCCTGCTTGGCCTCGGCCATGTTTTCCATGTCGACCGCCCAGACGCCGAGGGTGGCTTCGTCCTCGGGCTCGCGGTTGCTCAGCAGCAGCGAGAACACCGGATCGGAATCCACCCTGGGGGCGCAGCACCAGACGTGCCGGCCCTGGCGGTCGACCAGGCTGGCGATCGAGCAGTTGCCGATCGGCGCGAGGTCGAGATCGATCACGAGGCGGCGCTCTGCAGCAGCCCCGCCTCGAGCCAGGCGCGCACGGCCGCCACGTCTTCCAGCCGCAGGTCCGCGGCGGTGGGGCGCAGCTGGCCGACCAGCACGCTGACGCCGCCGAGGGCGCGGGCGGCGCGAAAGCCGTTCTCGTCGGTCAGGTCGTCGCCGACGAAGACCGGCAGGGCGCGCTGGAACGGGGACTCGCGCATGAAGGCCTTCACCGCCGACCCCTTGTCGCAGCCGGGGCTGCAGATCTCGGCCACCATGTCGCCAAGCTGGAGGGTCAGGCCGCAATCGGCGGCGATCGAGGTTGCTTCGTTGCGGACCGCCTCGCCGAACTCCGGCGCCAGGCGATAGTGGATGGCGATGCTCACGCCCTTGTCCTCGAGCCGGAGTTCGGGATGGCCCGCGGCCAGCGCTTCCAGTCGCGCCCGGGCGTCGACCAGGCCGGGGTCCGCCGGCGCCTCCTCGACCATGCCGTCCGCCCGGCGGCGCACCAGGCCGTGCACGGCCGCGACCGCCGTGACCGCGCCCTCGAGGATGCGGTCGACCTCGCCCAGGCTGCGGCCGCTGATCACCGCCAGCTTGCCGCCCAGCCGCTCCTGCAGCTGGTGAAGCAGCGAGGTGCGCCAGGGCTCGGGACCCACGTCCTCGGGCCGCGGCTCGATCGCCGCCAGGGTGCCGTCGAGGTCGAGGAACAGGGCGATCTGGCCGAATCCCGGCAGCGGCCGGGGCGTCGGCAGAGCCTTCAGCGCGTCGGTGGTCATGCGGCGGTCCCGCTAAGGCTCATGGCGTTGGGGTCCTGCATGGCTTCAACAACGGGTGACGACGGCGATGGCTGGGTCGGACCGGCGGCCCGGAACGGCGATGACGCGCTCGCCGGCCTGCTGGAACAGCAGGTTCGCCAGGGAGTCCTTCACCCTCAGGCCCTCGATCCTCATGCTGTCGATGCCGATGGGCAGGCTCGGATGGTCGACGGTGATCTCGCCGTTCCAGCCGTCGATCCGCACGCCGAGGCCGGCCTGGAGCAGCATGAAGACCGACCCGGCGGCCCAGGCCTGCGGCAGGCAGGCGACCGGATAGGCCACCGGCGGCTCGCCCGGCATGCGGGTGAAGCCGCAGAACAGCTCCGGCAGGCGCATCTCGAAATGCACCGCCGTCTCGAACATCTCCGACAGCATCTGGATCACGCCCTCGCGCTCGCCGTAGCGCGCCATGCCGGCGACACACAGGGCCGAGTCGTGCGGCCAGACCGAGCCATTGTGGTAGGACATCGGATTGTAGCGGGCCTCGCCCACCGCCAGGGTCCGCACGCCCCAGCCGTTCTGGAACGGGCCGGTCAGCAGCTGCTGGCTCACGCGCTTGGCGCGGTCGGGCGTCGGCAGGCCGCAGAACAGCAGATGGCCCGGATTGGACGAGCGCACGCGGCAAAGCTGGCCATAGCCGTCGATGGCGATGCCGTAGGTGCCCAGATCCTCCATCCAGAAGCGCTCTTCCACTGCGACGCGGATCTCCTCGGCGCGGGCGCGCCAGCGGCCCGAGGAGTCGATGTCGCCGCGCCGTTCGGCCAGATCGGCCATGGCCCGGTAGGCGGCGAAGGCATAGCCCTGCACCTCGACCAGGGCGATCGGCCCCTCCGGGAACCCGCCGTCGGCGTGGAAGACCGAGTCCTGGCTGTCCTTCCAGCCCTGGTTGGCCAGGCCCGAGGCCGCTGCGCGCTGATAGTCGATCAGGCCGTCGCCGTTGGAGTCGCCGTAGTCGTCGATCCACTTCAGCGCAGCGATGAGGGAGGGCCAGAGCCGATCGATG
>DATCFQ010000396.1:0-3704 GCA_036509495.1 Caulobacteraceae bacterium | reverse complement strand
TCCCCGAGATAGCCGGTGCAGTAGCGGGCGGGGATGTTCATGCAGCGGCAGAGGGTGATGGCCAGGTGCGCGAAGTCTCTGCAGACGCCAACCGCCTCGGTATGGGCTTCCTGCGCTGTGCGGGTGGCGCGGGCGTTCTGGTAGCCGAAGCTCAGCCGGTCGTGCACGTAGTCGACGATGGCCTGCACCCGGGCCCAGCCGGGCTGGGTTGAGCCGAACAGCGACCAGGCCAGGTCCGATAGCGCCTCGCTCTCGCAGTAGCGGCTTCCCAGCAGATAGACGAGCGTCTCGTCCGGCAATTCGTCGACCGGGTGCTGGATGGCCATGGGCGCGGCCTCGTCGGGCAGGCCGCTGTCCTTGACCAGGAAGTCGGCGCTGATGCCGATCCGCCCCTCCGGCGCGATCAGCCGATGGCAGGCGTTGCCGAAGGCGTCGCGATAGCCGCGCAGCGCCACCCCGGGGGAAACCTTGATCGTCTGCGGCGTGACCAGGTCATGCAGCCGCTCGGGCCTGACGCTCAGCATCAGGATCAGCGGGGTGGGCGCGGGGCAGTCGAAGGCGATGTCGTAGCCCGCGCGGATGAGCATTCTTGTCTCCCGGCCGGTACGCCCAGCCTCGTCAGGCAACGCCCCACAAAGGCGAGGGTTCGAATTCCCGGAGCGCCCCGGGAACCCGGGCCGCGGCGCTGACCTCGACGTCCACCTGCATGTACAAAAAGTCGCTCGCGCCGCCTATGAAGACGCCCTGGATCGGCGACGCAGCTCCTGGGTGATCGGCCACGGCGACACGGATCAGTCCCTCCGGTCCGATGCGTCCGGAGGTGGGATCGAGGTCGATCCAGCCCGCCTTCGGGGTCAGCACCTGGGCCCAGGCGTGGGTATGGCCGCCGCCGGTCCGTTGCGGCGCGCCGCTGGGCTGCGGGCAAAGGACATAGCCCGAGACGAAACGGGCGGTCATGCCCAGCGCCCTGGCCGCCTCGACGATCAGCACGGCGAAGTCGCGGCAGGCGCCGGAGCGCAGGGCCAGGGTCTGCTCGGGACTCTGCACCCCGGGCTCGAGCCGCCGGCGATAGGCGAAGGTCCGGTGTACGTGGGCGTTCATCGCCGCCACGGCGTTGAGACCCCCGCTTCGCCGGCCGTGGAAAGCCTGGGCCCAGGTCGCGACGTCTCGGGCGGCGCCGTGATGGCGGGTGGGGAAGGGGCGCAGGCCGGGCAGAGGGATGCCGATCGGGGCTGGCGGGATCGTTCGAGCCACCAGGATCTCGCTGTCGAAGCAAAGCTCGCTGGCGGCGGCGTCAAACCGGGCGATCGCCATGAAATTGCCGAGCCCGTCGCGCCCGATGCGCACCATTTCGGGTTCCGGCGTGATTCTCAGCCGCTCGGACACGAGCGTCTGGTCCGGATCCTCGCGAGGGCGCAGCATCATCCGGTGCTCGCCAAAGCCGACGGGGCGGGCGTAGCGGTAGCGGGTGATGTGTCGGACTCTCAGCATTTGCATCGCCTCGCCCCCATGAACGCCGATGACGAGGGAGCGGCGAGTCGCTGTTTCTCGCCAGACGATCCCGAGCCGGTGATCGTCCACAATTCAGGCGCCGCCGCCCCGCTGCTGCTGATTTGCGATCACGCCGGGCGGCTGATTCCGCAGCCGCTGAGGTCCCTGGGCCTCGATCCGGCGGCGCTCGATCGTCACATCGCCTGGGACATCGGCGCCGCTGGCCTCGCGCGCCGCCTGGCCGACGGCGTCGGCGCCGAACTTCTGATGCAGGCCTATTCGCGCCTGGTGGTCGACTGCAACCGCGCGCCCGAAAGCCCCGATATCGCGCCGGCCGTCTCGGACGGAACGCCCATTCCCGCGAACGCCGGCCTGACCGCCGGCGCGCTCGCCGATCGCATCGCCAGGGTTCATTCGCCCTACCACGCGGCCATCGCCTCGGCCCTGGATCGGCGGGTCAGGACCCTGCTGGTCTCGGTCCACAGCTTCACCCCCGCGATGAACGGGCTCGAGCGGCCATGGCATGTCGGCGTGCTGCACAGCCACGACTCGCCCGCCTCGCGCAGGATGCTGCAGGCGCTGAGGGGCTGCGAAGGCCTGGTGGTCGGCGACAACCAGCCCTACGCCATGGACGGGATCGACTACACCATCCCGCGCCACGCCAAGGCTCGCGGCCTCGACTATCTGGAACTCGAGGTGCGCCAGGACCTGATCGCCGAAGCGGCTGGGCAGACGCGCATGGCCGATCTTCTGGCGCCGATGATCGTTCGCTCGGCTCAGACCGGCTGAAGCCCCTCCCGCGTCGCCCACCCGACAGACAAGCGTCAAGCTGAGCCGTACGGTCGCAATACGGGAAGCTGAGGGATTCGAGGCGACGCACGCGCCCCGGCCGTCCCGCTTGGCCGCGGGGACCGACGATTGGCGCATTACCGGCTGTATTTCCTGGATTGCGACGACCATATCCGGCACGCGGTCAGTCTCGAGTGCGACCACGACGACCAGGCCATCGAGCTGGCGCGGGGCCACGCGGACGGCCGGACGCTCGAGCTCTGGCAAGGCGCGCGCCGGGTCTTCCGCCTGGCGTCCGACGGAGCCGACCCGGCTTAACCATTCCGCTTAACCCCGTCGCAAAGCCACGGGTGCATGATCGCCCCCACGTTGCAGGATTGGGGCGCGCGTGCACCGGTTTTCGAGATGTCTGGCTCTGTTGGCGAGCGCCATAGCGGTCTCGGCGCTCGGCGCCTGTGCGAGTTCCGGCGGAGGCGGCGAGGCGCACTATCGCGCGGCGACCCTGCGCCCGTACGAGGTCAACGGACACCGCTATGCGCCGGAGGCCTTCCATCACTACGAGGCCCAGGGGATGGCGTCCTGGTACAGCTATCCCGCCCGCACCCGAAAGACGGCGACCGGCGAGTGGTTTGATCCGGGCCAGATGACCGCGGCGCACAAGACCCTGCCGCTACCCTGCGTGGTCGAGGTGACCAATCTGGAGAACGGGCGCAAGGTGCGGGTGCGGGTCAATGACCGCGGCCCCTATGCCGACGGTCGCATCATCGATCTTTCCAGGGCCGCCGCCGACCGCCTGGGCTTCACCCGCGCGGGAACCACCCGGGTGCGGGTCAAGCTGCTGGGGCCGGCCGCCGTGGCCGATTCCGGCCAGATCGAACTGGCCGAGGCCGCTCCGGCCGCCACGAACGCCGCCCAACTGTACTGATCGGTCCCGGGCCGCGCTTGCGCGGCCGGCCGAAAGCGCCAATCTGCCGCTCGTGGCGCAAGGACGATTCATCACGCTCGAAGGCGGGGAGGGGACTGGCAAGTCCACCCAGGCGCGCCGTCTCGCCGAGCGGCTGCGCCAGGCCGGCCTGGACGTGGTCCCGACCCGTGAGCCGGGGGGATCGGAGGGCGCCGAGGCGCTGCGCAAACTGTTGCTCGAAGGCGGTTCGGACCGCTGGTCGGCCGTCAGCGAGGCGCTTCTGATGTACGCCGCCCGGCGCGACCATCTGGAAAAGCTGATCCTCCCGGCCCTGGCGCGCGGCGCCTGGGTCATCTCCGACCGCTTCTTCGATTCCGCTCGCGCCTACCAGGGCTCCGGCGGCGGCGCGCCGGAAAGCCTGATCGCGGCGCTCGAACGGGAGGTGGTCGGCGACGACCGGCCGGACCTCACCCTGATGCTCGACCTTCAGGTCGAGATCGGATTGCAGCGCGCCCGGGCC
>DATCFQ010000395.1:0-2340 GCA_036509495.1 Caulobacteraceae bacterium | reverse complement strand
CCCCCTGCTGCCGCCGGAGGTGCAGCAGCAGGGCCTGACCGTCGCCAAGTCGCAGTCCGCCTTTCTGCTGATCGTGGCGCTCTACGACACCACCGGCCGCTACACCGACACCGACATCGCCGACTATCTGAACAGCCAAATGGTCGATCCCCTGGCCCGGGTGGACGGGGTGGGCGACGTTCGGGTGTTCGGCGGCGAATACGCCATGCGCATCTGGCTCGATCCCTACAAGCTCGACAACTACAAGCTGATGCCTTCGGACGTCCGCGATGCGATCCTAGCCCAGAACGTCCAGGTGGCGGCCGGCGAGATCGGCGGCCAGCCGACCGTCTCCGGTCAGGCGCTCAACGCCACCGTGACCGCCCGCTCGCGCCTCCAGACCCCTGATCAATTCAGAAACATCATCCTGCGCACCCAGCCGGATGGATCGCAAGTGCGCCTGGCCGACGTGGCGCGCGTGGAGCTGGGCTCGGAACAGTACGGCGTGGTCAGCCGGATCAACGGCCGGCCGGGGGCGGGCCTGGCCATCGAACTGGCGCCCGGGGCCAATGCTCTCAGCACCGCCGACGCGGTGAAGAAGCGGGCCGTGGAGCTTTCGGCCAATTTCCCACCGGGCGTGAAGCTGAGCTTCCCGGTCGATTCGACCACCTTCATCAAGCTCTCCATCAAGCAGGTGGTCATCACCCTTGTCGTGGCCATCTTCCTGGTCATCGGCGTGATGTTCGTCTTCCTGCAGAACTGGCGGGTCACCCTGGTTCCGGCCATCGCGGTGCCCGTGGTGCTCCTGGGGACGTTCGGGGTGCTGGCGGCGGTCGGCTATTCGATCAACACGCTGACCCTGTTCGCCATGGTGCTGGCCATCGGGCTGCTGGTCGATGACGCGATCGTCGTGGTCGAGAACGTCGAGCGGATCATGGACGAGGAAGGTCTGCCGCCCAAGGAGGCGACCATCAAGTCCATGGGCGAGATCACCGGCGCCCTGGTCGGCATCGCCCTGGTGCTCTCGGCCGTCTTCCTGCCGATGGCCTTCTTCGGCGGCTCGACAGGCGTAATCTACCGCCAGTTCTCGGTGACCATCGTCTCGGCCATGGTGCTCTCGGTGCTGGTGGCCCTGATCCTCACCCCCGCCCTGTGCGCGACCCTGCTTAAACCGGTCGAAAAGGGCTCCCGCGCCCGACGCGGTTTCTTCGGCTGGTTCAACCGCACCTTCCAGGGGGGGGTGAGGCGTTACGACGGCGGTCTTCGCCGCATCATCGGCCGGCCGCTGGCGGCGGTGATCGTCTACGCCGTGCTGGTCGGCGCCATGGCCCTGCTGTTCCTGCGTCTGCCCACCGGCTTCCTGCCCGAGGAGGACCAGGGCGGCCTGATCACCATCTACAGCCTGCCGACCGGCGCGATCCAGGCCCGCACCGTGGCGGTCGCCAAGCAGGTCGAGCACTATTGGCTGACCCGCGAAAAGGCCAACGTCGACACCGTGTTCACCGTGGTCGGCTTCAGTTTCGCGGGCTCGGGCCAGAACCAGGGCATCGCCTTTTTACACATGAAGGACTGGAAGGATCGGCCGGGCGCCAAGAACCATGCTCCCGCCGTCGCCCAGCGCGCCAACGCGGCCTTCTCGGCCATCCGCGACGCCCAGGTCTTTGTGCTGGTGCCGCCGGCGGTGCGGGAACTGGGCAATTCCTCGGGCTTCGACCTCGAGCTGGAGGATCGCGCTGGCCTGGGCCACGCGGCCCTCACGGCGGCGCGCAACCAGTTGCTCGGCATGGCCGCCCAGGATCCCCTGCTGGCCGGGGTGCGCCCCAATGGCCTGGACGACACGCCGCAACTCCATCTCGACATCGACCAGGCGCGCGCCGGCGCCCTGGGTCTCTCTCAAGCCGACATCAACGACACCTTGAGCTCCGCCTGGGGCGGCGTCTTCGTCAACGACTTCGTCGACCGCGGCCGGGTCAAGCGGGTCTATATGCAGGGCGATGCGCCCTACCGCACTTCGCCGGAGGACCTGGGGCGCTGGTTCGTGCGCGGCGCGAGCGGGGCCATGGCCCCCTTCTCGGCCTTCTCGACCACCAGCTGGACGGAAGGGCCGGCCCAGCTGTCGCGCTACAACGGCCTGCCCGCCATGGACATCCAGGGCCAGGCGGCGCCGGGCAAGAGTTCGGGTGTGGCGCTGAATGAAATGGAAAAGCTGGTGGCCAGGCTGCCCAAGGGCTTCGGCTACGAGTGGACCGGGCTATCGTATCAGGAGAAGGCCTCGGGCGCTCAGGCGCCGGCTCTCTACGGCGTCTCCATGCTGGTGGTGTTCCTGTGCCTGGCCGCCCTCTACGAGAGCTGGTCGATTCC
>DATCFQ010000394.1:0-3410 GCA_036509495.1 Caulobacteraceae bacterium | reverse complement strand
GCCGTGGTCGAGGCCCAATGGCTGGATGCAGCGATGGACAAACCAGTCAAGCTTCACGGACCCTGGAAGGCATAAGCTGCGGCTCGCCGTCGTCGGGCCCGCGCCCGAGGATGCCGCCTCGGCGATCCAGGGCCTGCTGATCCATGGCGAAGCGATCGAAAGCTACGGCCTGGAGCCCGGCCGGTTCAGCCGGGAAACCCTGCCCGTGGCGAGGAGGCTGGCCGAGATTCTGGCGGCCGACGATCGGCCGCTGAACGTCGAGCGACCGTTGCAGGACCGGGCGCTCGGGACCTGCCGGGACTATGCTGTTCTGATGTGCGCGGCCATGCGCCAACACAACCGGCCCGCCCGGGTGAGATGTGGCTTCGCTTCCTACTTCGCGCCGGGGTTCTGGCAGGATCACTGGATCTGCGAGGTCTGGTCCGGCGACCGCTGGCGGGGCGTCGACGCCCAGCTCGACGGCGTGACGCGTGAGGCGCTGCACATCGGGTTCGAGCCCTGCGACGTGCCTCTGGAGGCCTACCTCGCGGCCGACGAAGCTTGGCGGGCCTGCCGGGCCGGGCGCATCGACCCCGGCGCGTTGGGACACGGCCGGGCGCGTGGCCTATGGTTCGCCTACGTCGACCTGATCCGCGACCGCCTGGCGCTTGCCGACCACATCACGTCCGCTTGGGATGGCTGGCGCGCCGCGGCATCTGCGCCGCCCACATTGGGCCGAGACTTGCTCGAATTGGGTGACCGATTGGCGGAGGAAGAGCCGCAGAAACCGCCCTCGATCATCCCATGGTGGCTCGCGGCAAAGCGGCGGCCGCGCATCGTCATCGCCTACGAGAACGCCAGCCTACCGCTTGCTGGTGTGCTCGTTGATCCACTCGACGGTGCGCTTGAGGCCGCCGAAGGGATAGAAATGCAGGCGCACGGGGCCATGCTCGGGGCCCAGCCCGGCCGACAGGGCATCGACCAGCTTGTCCGGGCCGGCGTGGCCCAGAAGGTTGGTGATCGACAGGCCGTACTTGGCCATCACCGAGGCGGAGGCGCCGACGCCGCAGCGCGAGGCGAAGCGCAGCAGGGTCTTGATCCCGGCCGGCCCGGGCACGCCCAGGCGCACCGGAGCGTCCAGCCCCCGCTGCCGGAGTTCCTTGACCCAGTTCAGCATGCCGTCGGCGTCGAAGGCGAACTGGGTGACGATCAGCGGCGCCATGCCGCGCTCGAGGATATCGGCGGACTTGGACGCCAGCACATCCCAG
This sequence comes from Caulobacteraceae bacterium, assembly GCA_036509495.1. Taxonomy (GTDB): domain Bacteria; phylum Pseudomonadota; class Alphaproteobacteria; order Caulobacterales; family Caulobacteraceae; genus JANWHQ01. Next base: position 2,163 of record DATCFQ010000394.1, on the reverse strand, counting down.
CACTGTTGCGGGGTCATGTTCGGATGGCCTTCCGGATGGCCGCCGATGCCGATGGCCTCGATGCCGGCGCGCTCGAAGGCGCCGGTGCCGATCAGGGCCGAACTGTCCTCGAAGGGGCCTTCCGCGGTCGGCGGGTCCCCGGCGATGACGAAGCATCGCCTGACGCCGGCTTCGCGCACCACGTCCTGCAGATAGCCCTCGAACGCCTCGCGCGATGGGATGCGACGGGCGGAGAAGTGCGGCATGGGCTCGAAGCCCAGCGAGCGCACGGCCTTGGCCGCCTCGACCCTGGCCCTGGCCTCTTCGCCGGGCAGGAAGGTCACCGCCACCGGCGTGCCGGGGGCGATCAGCGGGGCGGCTTCGGTCAGGCCGGCGATGTCCTTCGCGGTCATCTCCAGCGAGTAGCCGTCGGTGAACGGTTCGGGAGCCCGCTCCCAGTTGGGATGAATCTGAGGTGTGGCCATGACGCTCCCCACTAGCCGAGCCTGTTGGGCCGCGTCTAGTCCACCACCCGCTCGGGGTGGGTGAAGATGGTGTGGCCGTCCGAGCGGGCCAGGGCGACCAGGGTCAGGCCGGCTTCCTCGGCCTTGCGGATGGCGAGACCCGTGGGCGCGGAGATGGCCACCAGCAGCGGAACCCCGGCCATGGCGGTCTTCTCGACCATCTCGTAGGAGCAGCGGCTGGTCACCACGATGAAGCACTGGCCGGGATCCAGGCCCTCGGCCACCGCCGCGCCGATCGACTTATCGAGCGCGCAGTGCCGGCCGACGTCCTCGCGCACCAGCAGCAGGCGCCCATCGAGGTCGGCCCAGGCGGCGGCGTGGGTGGCGCGGGTGACGCGGCCCAGCGACTGGGCCTCCTCCAACGCCGCGAGTGCGGCCTGGATGGCCGTCCGGCTCACCCGCGGGCCGTCGCTGACGGTGCGCATCCGCCGAACCGTGTCCTCGAGCTTGGTGACGCCGCAGAGGCCGCAGCTCGAACGGCCTTCCAGCGAGCGCTTGCGGGCCAGGGCCAGCGACTGCTCGCCCATGGGCTTCAGCATCACATTGACCGCCACGCCGTCGGGCCGTTCCTCCACCGTGACGTCCTCGACGTCGGCGATCTCGGCGATGGATTCGGTGAGGGTGAAGCCGATCGCCAGGTCCTCGAGGTCCTGGGCGGTGGCCATCAGCACCGCGTGCGGGCGGTCGTTGTAGGAGATGCCGATGGGGGTCTCGTCGGGCGCTATGCGCTCGATCTGGCGCACCTCGGCGCGGCCCACACGCCACTCCAGGCCCTGGCGTTCCACGGTGGTGGCGAAGCGTTCCATGGCGGCTCCTTCGGAGCCTTCAAGATAGGCTCGCGCACCCGGATTGGAAGGCGCCGCCGCTCGCGCCCCAGGGGCCCTGGCGCCGGCTATCCTGGTAGCGCCGATCCCACTTTGACATCCCACTCCTCGAGTGGGACAAAGTCCGACCTTTGACAGCCGGCCTGAGAGCCGGCGCGGGGCCCGAGGAAACAGATTCCAGAGATGGCCAGCGCAGCTCTGCTTCGGGAAATCAGCGACTTCTGCCGCGGGGCGGGTCTGGCCGAGTCCACCTTCGGCCGGCTCGTCGTCAACGACGGCAAGTTCGTTGGCCGTTTGCGCGAGGGCGGCCGGGTCACCGACCAGACGCTCGAACGCGTGCGGAAATATATCGCCAGGGAAACGCCGAAAACCAGGAATGGGAAGTCGAAGATGGGTCAGACCGAGGCCACTGCCGCCGCCAAGACGCCGTCCGCCGGCCCGACGATCGACGCCGAGAACAATTTCCGCTTCTACGACAACCGCCAGAAGTACCTGATGTTCGTCAATACCTGCTCGGAGAAGTGGGTAGTGGCCCACCGGGTCACCGAGGAGCTGAAGTCGATCCAGCCCCGCCCGCCGGCCTTCCGCATGTTCGACGCCGGCGTCGGCGACGGCACGGTGCTGACGCGGGTGATGCGCACCATGCACAGCCGCTTCGACATGATGCCCTTCTACATCGTCGCCAAGGAGATCTCGCTCGAGGACGTGCGCCTGGCCCTGGAGAAGATGCCCGACCGCTTCTTCGAGCATCCGGCCACCGTGCTGGTGATGACCAATATGAACTACGCCGAGGCGCCCTGGCTGCAGCCGGGCAGCCTCAACAAGGCCTCCACCAT
>DATCFQ010000393.1:0-12304 GCA_036509495.1 Caulobacteraceae bacterium | reverse complement strand
TGGGCCGCCGTGATGAGGCCCGGGATGGTGTCGAGGGTCGCGATCGCCTGGTCGATTTCGGAGTCTTCGTCGGCGATGGCGGCCTGCATGTCGGTGAGGGCTTGGCCCATTTCGTGGATCTCCCTGTGGATGGTTCGGAGGAGCCGGCGGGATCGCCGGGCCTCCCAGATGGCCAGCGCCAGGCCGACGATAAGCACCAGCTCGCCTACGAAGATGAGTTGGTACATGGGAGTCCTCCCGGTTTTGGCGGCCGGGCATCATGCCCACTATCCAGCGAACGCATCAAGACGGCGCTAGATGCCCTTTCGCTCCCAAATCGCCGCGACCTGCTCCGCCAGATCGGCGGGATCGGTGCTGACTGAGCCAGTCCCCGGGTCGGCGTACAGCAGGTGAATCCCAAGGGCCGTCGCCCGCGCCACCGCCGGTGCTGAGACGTTGGCATAGATGCGGCCAGTCGGAGAGCGGACCATGGTGACCGTCTTGACGTCGAACAGCTCCGGCGGCTCCCCAGGGCGCCAGCCAACCAGATCCGCAGGGCCGTGCTGCGAGACGTTCCTGAAGACCTCATAGCCACGGTCCAGAAGCCACGCTGTCGCCAGCAGCTCGGAGACCGCACCTTTGTGTTTGACCGGGATCGCCATCGAGCCCTAGGAAGCCCCAGGACGGCCGTTCTTGTCCAGCCTCACAGGACAGCCGGCATGGGCGGCGACCGGCCTAGGCGCTCAACGGGCGCGGCGCACGGTAGGATTCGACCGAGAAGCCTCGACAACAGTCGGGCGCGGCGTGATCTTCGCCCTGCCGCCGCTCCGGCGGCCATTCGAGGACCGAACATGACCAGCCACCTGCTGCGCAAGCTGCTGGTGCCCATCGCGATCGCCGCGATGCTCGCCGGCTGCGCTACGCAACCACTCATCCCGCCCAGCACTCAAGTCGTGGTCGCCGAGGGCGTGACCACGATGGACGCTGCCTACAACGTCGTCGCGAAGTCGTACCTGAAACAGGCTCCGACCATGGCCGCGGCGAAGAAGGCGCAGGCGAAGCCGCTGCTGGCGAAGATCTACCAGCTGATCTCCGCGATCGACGCCGGCGAGACCCTGGGCACGTCGACCAGCATGGCCGACCAGATCACCCAGGCGACGCAGCTCATCGCGCAGGCCAAAAGCCTGCTCGGTGTGAAGTAGGAGGGCGCCGTCATGGGACTGAACCTCCAACAGATCGAGTCGGCCCTCGAGACCGGGCTGAAGTACGTCCAGGAGATCGCCCCGCTCGCCGCCCTCGGCGGGCCTGCGGCGGCCGCGATCGGCGCCACCGTGGCGCAGGTGGCCGGCATGGCGACTGAGGTGCTGACCGCCGTCGAGAACGACGCGGCGATCATCGCCAGCGGCGACCTGACGAAGATCCGCGCCCTCGAGGCGTCGCTTCAGGCCGAGAACAAGCAGCTCGCCGCGCAGATCGCCGCCTCCTAGAGGCCGCCATCACGACGCTGCTGAGAGGGAGCCCCGGGGAGGCCATGCCCCGGGGTTCTTTTTTGGGCCTTATAAAAGGCCCGACAATTCGGCTTCTATTGGTCCTGGGGGCCGCCGCCGCCAGCCGCCCGGCGCCGCCGCGGAGACGGCATCAGCTCAGTGAAGGTGTCCGCGTTGGGCGTGAGGTTGTGGACCTGGGCCTTGGCGTTCTCGACCGCATCGGCCAGGCGCCGCACTTCGTCCTTGATCGCCCCCTGCATGGTCTCGATGGCGGCGTGGAACCTGGTGTCTTCCTTGTCGTGGTCGGTGAACTTGTTGAGCAGCCCGGTCTGGGCGGCTTCGATCCGGTCCAGCCTCCCCTTCATCGACGTGACCTCGCCCACCTGGGCCACGTCCAACTTGGTGGCCTCGATGTCGGCCTTCCGCTCGTCCAGCTTCAATCGCTGACGGTGCCTTAACTCGGTGACCATCTGGCCAAGGCCGGCAAGAATGACCGCCGCGCACGCGATCGCGTCGCCGATGGTGAAGTGCACCGCTACCTCCGATGAGCACGAAGCGAGGCGAGCAGGGCGCGCACCTCGGGGGTCAGCCCGACAACCAGGTGGTCGCCGGCTCGCTCCACGGCAAAGATGGACCTCGGCCTAGCCGGTTCCATGGCCATGATCCGCTGGCGAAGGTGCCCTGGGAGCTCCTCACGGTGCTCGTTCCAGTGCGCGAGCTCCCGCGCCGCCTCGTCGACCTCGTCATAGTCGACTCTCATCGAGACGGATTCCATGGCCAGCCCTCAAACGCCACCTCAGGCACAACAGGTTGCGGTGCGTCGGGGTGTCGCGTCTAGCGCTAGGGTACGGCGGTGATGGTCCCGGGCTGGAATAGCAGGCTGGTGGCGTCCAGGGCGGTGCCGACCACCTGCACGCCCTCCCCGGTGACCGCCGGCGGCGTGGGGGTGATGCCGCCCGCCGAGGTGTCCAGATAGTAGGTCGCGCCCGGGGTGAGCCCCGCCAGGCCGGTGATCGTCGCGCCGCTGGTGAAGATCAGTCCGTTGGCTCCGCTCAAGACCGCGGTGCGGACGAAGCCGTTGGCCGGCTTGGTGATGCCGGTCGCGTTGGCGTTGCGGATCCGCGAGCCGCCGCTGTTCCAGATGTTCACCAGGGCGTTCGTCGCCAGGCCCTGGGACGCCTGGATGGTCTGGGTCGCGCCGGCGGTCTGCGAGGCGATGCCGGTCGGCGTGTACGTGTAGGTCGTGGCGTTCGCCAGGGTCTCGCCGACCGAGACGAACCGGAAGTAGAGGGTGCGGCCGATGTAGACGTCCGACAGGGCGAACCTGAAGATCGCGCTGTCCAGGCGCACGAAGGCTTCGCCGATCGAGTGGGAGTCGCCATCGGTCCCATAGAGCCCCCGCCACAGCCTGGTCAGGTTGTAGACGTTGCCGCCGATCGCGCTGACCACCTCGGCGGTCAGGAACTCGTCGCCGACCATGTACGGCATCTGGGCATCCTGGGCGTCGAGCGGGCTCTGCGACGCCGGCTCACCGCCGGATTCCGAGGTGTCCACCTTCAGGGTGTGAACGGTGTCCGGCCGGCCGCCGCTGGCCGCCAGCACCGCGGCGACCTTGCCCATCACCGAGGGCCCGATCTGGACGCCGGCGAGCTGATAATCGCCGGTCACATCGTCGGTCGAGACGTAGACGTTGCAGCCGCCCCATTGCGCGTTGGCGGTGGCGCCATCGCCGCCCGAGATGGCGATGAGGACGGTGGGCCCGCTCAGGCCAGGGAAGCCGCTGGGCGGCTCGATGAAGATCGGCGGGTTCGCGGGGCCGCCGAGCGCCACGCCGTTGTCTGCCACCGAGGCCGAGGCCCCAGGCGCGTTCGAGCTGTAGATGTCGGGCAGGTCGCGCGAGCCGGTGAACTCGATCACCTGGTTGGCGCCGCGCGTCCGATCGGTGATGCGCACGGTCTCATAGCCGAAGGGGACCTCGACGGCGTAGGTCCGGCCGGCCTCGAGGTGGCCCATGCGATCGTCGGTGGCCGAGGAGAGCGTCTGGCGGCCGACGTGCGCCTCCCAGAGCATGCGCGCGGCGACGGCGCGGCCCTCGTCGCTGGTCAAGGTGACGTTGACGCTGGTCGAGATGTTCGACTGCGAGGAGCCGGTCGCCCGGCGCTCGCTCTGGGTGTTCGCCTGGCAGTCCCGGGCGGGGTCGATGAAGGTGAGGGCGGCGATCTTGGGGAGCTGCAGGTCAGGATCGCGCGGCCACTCGAAGGTCGGCCGCTGGTCGCCATAGGCATGGCCGGCCAGGCGGAAGTTCTCGATCGTGCACAGCGGGGACTCGCCGCGCGGGGAGAAGCGCAGGCCGCCGCCGACCTCGGCGATGTCGAAGTTGAACACCAGGGCCAGCGGCTGGAGGGCCGAGACGCCATCGGTCTGGCTGTCGATGAAGAAGCCCTTGCACAGGCTGGTGAGCCCCGACGTCGAGCAGAGGGTGGTGTCCAGCCCGCACCGATCGAGCATGTCGGTGATGATCTGGCCGACCGAGATCTTGGCCTGCGGCGAGGCGAGGATCTGGAGCGTCGGGACCGAGTTGCCCCAGGGCGTGCCCCGGAGGCCGTTGATCACGAAATAGGCCGTGCCGCGGTAGGCGGGCGCCTCGCCCATGCCAAGGGCGGCCTCGATGGTCGGATCAGGCAGCTGCAGATTGTTGCCCGGGTAGATCACCAGGCTGTCGAAGTCCTTCTGCGAGCCGTGGGGCAGGCCATAATCGGCGGTCCAGGTCACGACGCCGTTCGCGTCGGGCGCAGGCGCGGCCACCACCGTTGAATCGAACAGCACGTTGCCGTTGGCGAAGATCTTGATCACCCACCCCGGCTGCCAGGGGCCGGCGCCGCACGCGAACGCGCAGTCGGTGACGTACTGGGGCGGCGCGCCCTTCAGCTGGGCCAGCTTCGCCGACTTCTCCGACGACTTCCGCCAGCCGGAGGTCCAGATCATGTTGCAGCCGAGGCGCACCTCGGGCCCGTAGGCCAGCGCGCGGGCGGTGCCGTAGGTCGAGCTGGTGATCGCCGGCGGAGCCTTCGTCGGCGCCGGGAACAGGATGTTGTCCAGCATGCCGCCGATCATGCCGCCGATGGCGCCGCCGATCGGGCCGCCGATGGCCGTGCCTGCGATGGAGAGGGCCAGCGAGGCCATCAGTCGGTCACTCCGGGGTAGCGCCAGGCGCCACAGGTCTGCTCGACCCAGACGCCAGCATAGCCCGTCTCGACGACTCGCGGAGGCTTCACCAGCGGCAGGGCGTGAATCATCGAGGCGCGGCCCTGGAACTCGGCCCGGATGGCCAGGTGCATGGGGAGATCCTTGGCGCCCCAGCTCAGCCCGATGACGTCGGCCGGCCGGAGCTCGCAGATCTCGATCGGCTTCAGGAAGTGGCCGAGGGACTCGATCAGCCGCTTCGGGTTCGGCAGTCGACCGTAGGCGGCGAAGGGCCAGCTTGCCTCGTCGGGATCTTGCATCGCGCCGGACTCGACGCCGGCGAGGATCACCAGTCCGAGGCAGTCGATGCCGCCCTCCCTCGAGCGGCCGCGGTGGAAGATCGGAGAGCCGATGTAGCTTCGGGCGGCCGTGACGACGTCTGCAGTGGTGGCCATCAGATCACCCGGTGAACAGGCTGTCGGCGTTGGACTGCAGGGCGTCGGGCCCGGGCACGTCGGGGAAGCCGCCGAAGCTGATGTAGACCCCGTAGATCTTGCACGCCGTGCCGGTCTTGGGGCAACCCGGGATCAGGTCGAAGGTGTCGCCGGCGACGGGCGGATAGGGCGCCACGTCCCACAGCTGCAGAGCCTCGGCCGAGAAGTCCACGGTGTTGACCTGGCACTCGACGCCGGCGTTCTTTCCGGTGAGCCAGCGGACCTTGCCGCCGTTCCAGATCGAGGTCCCGCCCGGCGTCGCGTGGGTGAAGAAGACCAGGGTGCGCTGGCTCTGGCCGGTCACCGGCACGGCCGCCAGCTTCAGGCTCTCGGAGTCGACCGGACAGCCGATGCCGTCGTCATCGAGCACGCCAAAGTCGAAGCTGCAGCCCGGGGTGTAGAAGTCCACCAGGCTGGTCTGCTGCAGGCGGGCGCCCGGGCCCAGCACCTCGGCCTTGAAGGCGTACTCCTGGCGGGTGACCTTGCCGAGATAGCCGGCCGAGATCCGGAACGGCGCCTGATCGTCGGGCTGGCCGTCGTAGGGGATCACCCAGACCTCGACGTAGGCGTCATCGAACAGCCCGGCGTAGATGTCCTCCTGGGTGATGCTGTCGTCGGTCAGCATGCCGGTGAGCTCCTGGCTCCCGATGCTGCCGAGGTTCGAGCTGGACTCGGTGGCCGAGGCGGCCAGGCTGGCGCAGGTCTTGTAGACCGTGCCCAACCAGGTGATGTCGCTGTCCAGCGAGGTGAAGGCGAAGACCGTGCCGTCCTTGCGGGTGATCTTCCAGGTCTGGCAACGATTGGTGCCGCAAGGGCCGACGTAGGCCAGCACGCCGACGTCGAGCTCCGCGACCTGGGCGCCGGTCTGGCTGGTTGGCGCAGCGAGCGCGGCGACTCCCAACTCAGCGATCCGCGCGAAGGTCTGCAGGACTGGTTGGCCGACAACAGCCACGCCGAGCTCGGCCGTCCGCGCGGCCGACGTAGGGGCGGCCAGGGTGGCCACGCCGAGTTCCGTCACCCGGCCGGGCGCCAGGACGCGCCAGGACGGCGTTGTGAGGGTCAGCGCCGGCAAGGCGTAGTTCGGGGATTGGTTGACGCCGGAAGCTGCCGACCAGGTCGGCAGGGTCAGCGCAAGGGCGCTGAGGTCATAGTTCGGGGATTGATCAGTCGAAGGGATGGTATAGCGCTGGACCTGGCTCGCAGACCAAGCGGTAAAAGTCACCGTGGTGGTCGCGTCGGTCCAGGTTCCATCGAGACCTGTCGTCGTGTCGTCGCTGAACTGAAGCTTGCAGGTCAGCGGCGCATCGTTCTGGAAGCTTGGCCGAGCCTGAACGAAAAACTCGACGATGGCTTGGGCCGAGCCGAATACATAACCGAGCACCTTGCCAGAGGCATTATTGCTGCCCACCCAGATCGTCGACGCATTACCATCGAAGGCAAAGGAGGCCGCGAACGGGCCATTGTTGCCGTTGCTGCCACTAAGCGCGTCTGTCGCGAACGGCAGGCCGCCGGCTCCGACCGCCGCGCTAGAGCCGCCAACGGTCGTGCAAAGCCCAAGCTCGGCCAAGCCGAAATTAGAGCTAGCGTTGGTGAAGCAGACGAGACGCCAGCCGATGTGAGCCATTGAGCCGGCCTAGTTGGTGATCGCGATGGCGGTGGAATTGTGCGCCGTGAAGGTGCCCGACGAGGTGGTCACCGATCCGCCGAAGTCGCCATAGCAGACCAGATTGTCGGCCGACGATAGGCCCCCGCGGTGCTTGTAGACCACGATGGCCGCCGCGGTGATCGACGACGATGTCCACACCGCATCGGCGAAGGCGATGGTCTCCTTGTGCAGGGTGGTGTCGGACGTGAGGGTGACCGCAACCGAGGTCCCGCCGGCGGTGTAGCCGGTCCCGGACGTCTCGTTGGTGACGTTCGAGCGCTTGGTGTCGGAGCCCTTGCTCGGGGTGTAGCTCGAGGTCACCAGCATCCCGTAGAAGGTGTCCGAGCTCGGGACGATGTTCCCCTTGCAGAGATCGTCCATGAACGAGTCGTAGATCAGCGAGGCCATCTGGGCGGTCTCCTAGAACGGGTCGGCGGGGGCGACCGTACCCTCGGGGTCGAGGATCAGGCCCGGGTGCTGGTCGTGTTTGAACAGCTCGTAGTGGTGCGGGTAGGCCTGCCGGATGTGGGACCGGATGGCGCCTGGCGCATAGTCGGCGGCGGCCGCGACGTTCGGCAGGAAGTGGAGGAAGGCCGAGATCAGCGGCTTGCTCGAGGTGACGCCCTCCGCCTTGGCCTCGGCATGGACCGGGAGATCCATGAACTCCTCGGGGTGCTGGATCTCGCCCTGCCACTGGGCGAACAGCTTGCCCTCGGCGTCGCGGGCGACCACCAGCAGCCCGCCCATGAAGTCGAGCTGGATCTCCTTGTCGGAGAGGTTTCCCTTCCACGGCGCGAAGGGGGCGAACGGATCGGGCTTAGGCATGCCGGGCTCCTAGAGCGTGCGGGTGACGGCGGGGAGGGAAGCATTTGCGCCGGACAGGGTCCAGGGCGCCGCGGTGAGCGGATCGTCGCCGAAGATCCCCCAGCGCCAGGTCTCCAGCGTGGTCATGTGCTGGCCGACCACCGAGGTCTCGCTCGAGCCGTTGATCAGCGAGGGGGCCACGTCGCAGTCGGCGGCGTCGGTCTTGAGCCCTCGCCACTTGACCTGCTGATACAAGATCCCGGCGACCCCCGAGGCCAGGGCGGCGGCCTGGAAGGCGCTCTTGGGCCCGGCGGCGTCGGCCTCGATGTAGGTCGCGTCGTTCTCGTCGATCAGCAGCACATAGCCGACCGTGCCGGTGGACAGCGACCAGTCCGCCTGGGCGGTGTCGCCGTCGAGCTCGCGGCGCAGGACCGCGATGTTGCCGGTGAAGTTCGAGGGGCCGTTGCCGAGGGCGTTGTCCCAGGCGTGGTGATCGCCGACGCCGTGCTGGATCCCGGCGACGGCCTGCATGTAGGCCTGGCTGACTTCCGCGGTGCCCTGGGGGTCGGTGTTGCCGGTGTAGTTGTAGACCGTCGTGCCGTTGACCCGGACCTCGAAGGTGCCGACGGCCGGATCGGGCGAGCAGCTCATCTCGATGTACTGCCAGGTGCGCGCGGTGATGCAGGGCGCCGAGCGGCCGACGATGGTGAAGGCCAGCCCGGCCGGCCAGCCCGCCAGCACGCCATGGCAGAAGATCAGCCCGCCGTCGGAGCCGAGGAAGACGCCCGCCTGCATCAGGCCGCCGGCGTTCAGGAATCCGAGGAAGACGCCCGAGCCGTTGCCGGTGGTGCCGTCGAAGGCGGGCAGGGCGCTCAGGTAGAGTCGCAGGCCGAAGCCAGCGCCCGTCTTGGGCCCGCCGAAGATGCGGCGCAGCTGGATGTTGTTCTGCGGCGAGCCGCTCCAGTAGAGATACTTCGCTCCGGGCCGCGGCGCGGGCACAGGCTGGGTTCCCAAGGTAAAGCCGGTGTTGGCCGCATAGACGCCGTCGAGCAACTGGGTGTCGTTGGCGTACTCCAGGAAGTGTTCGCACCAGAGGCCAGCCATTGATGATCCCTTAGTCTTGGCAGAAGCGGGTTTCGACGAAGTTCACCGCGGCGAAGCCCGACACCCGGTAGGCCTGCACGATGCCAGCAAAAGCGTCGTCCGTCTCGAAGCGCACGATGACGTCGAAATAGCCGCCCCAGCCCAGTTCGCAGTCGTCGGTCGGCGCCGGGGTGAAGGTGACCTGGCCGCCGGGCCTGGTGATCACCGCGGTGTAGGGGCCTCCGGCCGGGACCGGCACGGCGCCCGGCGCATACCAGTTGTTGTAGAGCCCGCCCGGATTCATCAGCAGCTCGACCGAGTCCAGCTGCGGCAGGTAGATCGGCCGGAGGTAGGCCGCCTGGCCGCCGCCGACGATCGGGCGGGTGTACTGCTTGGTCAGCTGGAAGACCCGGGTGAAGCCGTCGCCGACGCCGAAGATCTGGTCGGTGCCGCTGGTCTCCGGGGGTGGGATCTCCGGATCGTTGGGGCCGATCGAGGGCTGGGCCAGGCCGACGGTGGCGAAGTCCAGCGGGTCGGTGAAAGGGAAGCTCAGGAACGGTCCGCCGGTGATGAACCAGTGCTCCTGGATGGCCTCGAAGGTGGGCTGGTCGCGGACCGCCTCGGCGCAGGAGTAGGACCGGAGCGGGTGCTGCCAGTTGCGGTTGCGGCCCTCGTCGCCCGAGCTGGCCACCGTGATGGTGGTCGACATCTTGGGGTTCGAGTGGACCGGGGCGGTCAGCAGCAGATCGTCGAGGTAGGCGTCGACGTAGTTCATGCGACGGCCCTCTTCATCCGGCTGGCGATCTGGCGCTGCGACCGCTGGAAGCCGCCGGTGTCCGACACGCCGTGGATGTGCATGTTGACGGTGGTGTTCCTCGAGCCGACCCGGCTACCGCCCCGGCGCACCACCTCCTCGCCGGTCTGCAGGATGGCGGGATACTCGTCGGGCGCAAGGCCGCTGTGCAGCCGGGGCGCGCCGACGAAGAGACTCGAGGACACGTTGACCTTGGGCGCGGGCGTGCCGACGTAGCTGGTGCCCTCGTGGAGCAGGTCGGCCATCATGCCGAGGCTGTCGGTCGCGCCGGCGCTGCTCTTGCCGCCGCCGAACATGCTCATCAGCCCTGACAGCGGGTTCGAGCCGCCGCCGCCCGTCAGGCTGCTCATGGCGCTGGGCGCAGTGTAGATCGGGTCCATCGCCGTACCGGCGGGTCCCTTTCCCCCCAGAAGGCCCCCAGCGACGTTCCCTGGGCTCGCGCCGGGCACTTTCATCACCGAGCCGATCAGCTGGCTCAGCACGCCGCCGTTGGCCCCGCCGACCACGTTGCTGTTGGCGGTCCCCATCAGGCCGGCGAACGGGCCGGAGCCGGTGAGCACGGCCTCGAGTCCCTCCTTGCCCAAGCTCTTGGCCAGGTCGTGGGCGGTGGACGTGAGCGACTTGCCGTCGAACACCATGCCGGAGATGGCGCCGGAGAAGCTGCTGGCCAGGCTCTCCGTCGCTGTGAGCGCCGCCTTCTGGGCCTGGGCCAGGGTCCGCGCGCCCTGGGCGGCCGTCGCATAGCCGTTGGCGAGCGCCTGAAGCTTGGCGACCTCCTGATCGTCCAGGGTGATGCCGTCCTTCTTGGCCTCAGCCAGGAGCTTCTGCATCTCGTTGTAGCGATCGGCCTGCTCGAGCGTCATGCCGAGGGTGGCGCGCTGCTTTTCGAACGCGGCGGTCTCCTGCTCGACCGACTGCGTCATCGCCCGCATCTGCTGGGCGCCCTCGAGCTGGGCGGTGAGCTGGCCCTTGGTCACCGCGGCGTCGACGACGTCCTTGCCGGCGCCCGAAGTCGGGTCTCCGCCGGCGTCCTTGACCTGGCGAGTGGCGGTGGCCTTGGCCACGGCCGAGTCCTGCTGCTGCTTGGTGGCGTTCACCAGGCTCAGGCGCAGCCGGAGGATCTCGATCTGGTCCTGGTCGGCCGAGGCCAGGTCGGTCAGCTTGGTCCGCGTCTGCTCGTCGTTCAGCGCCTTTTGCGAGGCGGTCAGGGCGTCGATGACGGGCTTCAGCGTGGCCTTGGTCTTGGCGTCGGCGACGTCGTAGGCGGCGAGGATCGGCCGCAGCTTGGCCTCTTCCTTGAGCTGCTCGGCGGCCTGGGCCCGGCTCATGGTGCCGGCGGCCACCGCGTCGTTCAGAGCCTTCTCGGCGGCGGTCTGGTCGATGTTGCCGCGGGCGTCCTTCGCGGCTTCCACGGCCAGCTTGGCGAGCTCGTTGTTCAGCTCGCTCTGCTGCATCCGCGCCCGCTCGGCCGCGTTGGCATGCTCCTTCAGGGCGTCATCGTAGGTCTTGGCCGAGGCCGCCGCCCGGAGCGCCGCCGCGTCGCTCTGCAGATAGGCCGCCGCGATCGCCTCCTCGCCGGCCGTCTCGGTGTCCCGCAGCGCCATCGCGGACTGCGAGCGGTCCTTCGGGCCCTTGGAGCCATGGGCCCTGGCGCCCGCGATCGCGCCGGCGTCCTGGGCCCGCTGCTGCGCCTCGGCCGGGCTCATCACCTGGCCGGAGAGCCGCAGCATCTCCTTCTGGGTGGTCAGCTGGTCCTTGAGGTGCTTGTCCTTGGTCGCCGCGATCTGCGCCTCGAGCACCGCGATCTGGTGAGCCTTCTCGGCCGCCGGCAGATAGGTGTGCAGGGCGCGAACGACGTCCTGGAGAGCGGAGGCGTCTTTCGCATATTCGCTCTTGTCGCCGCGCTGCTGGGCGCCGGACATGCCCAGCCGGAGGGCGACGTCCTTCGCCTGGAGAGCCTGCTTTTCCGCGATCGCGCGCTGCTCTGGGGTGTCGGCCACCACGGCGCCGGCGTTGGTCGAGTACTCGCTGAGCCGGGCCTCGCGCTGGGCCTTTTGGATCGCCTCGGCCTGGGCCTTCAGCTGGGCGGCGTGATCCTGGGGCGTCGTCGAGCCAGTGCCGTAGGCGTAGTAGAGCTGCAGCTGATTGTTGACCTTGCCGATCTCCTGCCAGAGGAAGGTCGCGCCCAGCTTCAGGTTATCGAAGCTGGTGCGCAGCCCCACGCCGGCGTCGCGGGCCTCGTCCTCCCGCTTCTTCAGGGCCTCCATCAGCAGATTGACCGCGCCCTCTTTGTCGCCCATCGCCTGCAGCGAGCGGATGTGGTCGAGCGTGCCCTGGTCGAGGAAGTGCAGCTTGTCGTTCAGCTCCACGGCGCCGCGGGCAGGGTCCGCCATCGCCGCCGCCAGCTCTTTCTGGGCGTTGGCCGCCTTCTCGCCGGTCAGGGCGGCATAGACGTTGATCGAGGCGTCGAGCTCGGCGATCGTCCGGGTCTGGGTGACGCCGGCGGCGGCGAAGGCCTCGGAGGCGGCCGTCATCGACTGGATCGACTGGCCCGAGGCGCGCATGGCCTCGTCGGAGGCGACGCGGATCTGGCTGGCCGACTGGCCAGCGGCGGCGCCGACGCCCACCAGGTTGGCGACCAGCTTCTTCTGCTGCTCGCTGTACTGGATGGCGGCGATCTCGGCGGCGATCACCACGGCGGTCAGGCCGATGATGCCGAGGGTGGTCGCGATGATCGCCGGCGAGAGCAGGCCGAGGCCCTGGATCAGCAGGGTGGCCGACGACGCCATGCGGTTGAAGTTCCCGCGCGACGCCT
>DATCFQ010000392.1:0-3209 GCA_036509495.1 Caulobacteraceae bacterium | reverse complement strand
GGATCGCCGCGAGACGCTGCAGACCGCCGCCTATGGCGCCGGCCGGCGGGCGTTCGACGTGGCCGACAAGCCGGTGGCCGGGGTGCTGTCCGCGCCATCCCACAGGGCCCGCCTGGCCAGCGAATACGTCGGCGACTACCTGTTCGCGGCCAGCGAGAACCATCGCCTGCACCAGCAGGTGGCCGAACTCACTCAGTGGCGCGACCTCGCCATCGCCCTGCAGGACACCAACCGCCGCTACCAAGCCGTGCTGGGGCTGAAGACCGATCCGCCGATCCCCATGGTCACGGGCAGGGTGGTGCTGGATTCCCGCGGCCCCTTCGCCAACACCCGCCTGGCCAACATCGGCGCCGAAATGGCCGTGAGGGTCGGCAATCCGGTGATGAGCGACCGTGGTCTCGTCGGCCGGGTGGTCGGCGTCGCCAATGGCGCCAGCAGGGTGCTGCTGCTGACCGACGTGGCGAGCCGCACGCCGGTGCTGGTGGCCCGCACCGACGCCAGAGCCATCCTGCTGGGCGATGGCGGCGGCAATCCGCGGCTGGGCTATCTGCGCGGCCAGGACCCGGTGCACGAAGGCGATCGGATCCTGACCTCCGGCGACGGCGGGGTGTTCCCGCGCGGCCTGCCGGTGGGCGTGGCGGCCAAGGGGCTGGACGGCAAGTGGCGCGTGCGCCTGGACGCCGATCTCACCGCCATCGACTTCGTGCGCATCCTGGAATTCCAGGACTTCAGCCAGTTCACCAACGAGCCGCAGCTGGAGAAATCCGCCATGCCGCAGCTGCCGTCCGGCTCGGTGGCGGCGCCGCCGCCCTCGAGTTCGGCTCCGGCCAGCGCCTCGCCGGCCAAGCCTGCGCCCCCGCCTCACGCCAAGGGGGCCGCCGCCAAGTCTGGAGCCAGGCCGAAGACCGGGCTCGCGGCCAAGCTGGCCTCCTTGTTCCCCGGCGCCAAGAAGAAGCCGGCCCATCCGGCCGCCCCGCGGCCAAAACCCCATGCCGGCGGCCAGGAGCCCCCGCTGTGAGTCTCAGCGACAGCCGCCCCCTGGACCCCTGGCGCTGGATCGGCGTTCCGACGCTGCTGTGCATCGGGGCCTCGGTGCTGTTCGCCATCCCGATCCGGGTCCACGGCTACCAGCTGCCCGAGCCGATCTTCCCGCTGATCCCGGCCTTCGCCTGGGCGGTGATCCGGCCCTCGATCCTCGCGCCCTTCATGCTGTTCGGCATGGGCCTGTTCCTCGACCTGCTCTGGTATACGCCGACCGGATTCTGGGGCGTCTCGATGCTGGTCGGCTACGCCATCGTGATGTTCTTCCGCTCGATGCTGACTGGCCAGAGCCGGGTGGTGCTGTGGAGCTGGTTCGGCGCCATGGTCCTGCTGGCGATGCTGACCGGCTACGTCATCACCACCCTGGACACGGGCCGGCCGCCCAGCATCATGGCGACCTTCTGGCAGTTCCTGCCGACGACCCTCTTGTATCCTTTCGCCCACCGGCTCATCGACAGGTTCGACGACGCCGACGTCCGCTTCCGATGAACAACGAACCGACCATCTTCTTCGAGGAGGTCAACCAGCGGCAGGGCCAGTTCCACCGCCGTGTCTTCCTGATGGGCGGCGTGGCCGGCGTCGGGCTGCTGGCCCTGACCGGGCGGCTGATGCAGCTGCAGCTGGTCGAGTCCGGCCGCTATCAGAACCTGTCGGCGGCCAATCAATTCAACTTCCGCATCACCCCGCCGCCGCGTGGGCGGATCGTCGATCGCTACGGCGTCGAGCTGGCCGGCAACCGTCCCAACTTCCGCCTGCTGATCGCCCGCGACGAGGTGTCCGATCCCAACGCGACGCTCGACCTGATCTCGCAGCTGGTGCCGATCGACGACACCAAGCGCAAGCAGGTGATGCGCGATCTGGTGAACAGCCCACGTTTCGTGCCGGTTTCGGTGGCGGACGACCTGACCTGGGAGGAGTTCGCGCGGGTGAACGTGCGCACGCCCGAGCTGCCCGGCGTCACCGCCGATATGGGCGAGGCGCGGGTCTATCCCTTCGGCGGCGCCTTCGCGCACGTGATCGGCTATGTCTCGCGCGTCTCGGCCGACGACCTGAAGCACGAGGGACCGACCCCCGATCCAGTGCTGCTGCACCCCGGCTTCCGCATCGGCAAGGCCGGAATCGAGAAGGCGCTCGACCACGAACTGCGCGGCAAGGCGGGCGGCCAGAAGGTCGAGGTCGACTCCCGCGGCCGGGTGGTGCGCAAGGACCCTCACGGCGACATCCCGCCGATCCCAGGCAAGGAGGTCGTGCTGTCGCTGGATGCCGACGTCCAGAACCGGGCGCTGGAGATGTTCAAGGACCAGTCGGGCGCGGCGGTGATGATGGATTGCCGCTCGGGCGACGTGCTCTGCATGCTGTCGGCGCCGAGCTTCGACGCCAACCAGTTCGTCAAGGGCATGCCCCGCGACGAATATCTGGCGCTGGCCAGCTACGACCACAAGCCGCTGCTCGACAAGGCGATCTCGGCCACCTATCCGCCTGGCTCGACCTTCAAGACCATGGTGGCCCTGGCGGCGCTCGAGCACGGGGTCGACCCCAACCGCACCTATGTCTGCCACAAGGTCTGGAACTGGGGCGGTCGGGCGTGGCATTGCGACGCGGCTCACGGCGTGCAGAACATGCACAGCGCCATCGCCACCTCGTGCGACATCTTCTTCTACCAGACCGCCCTGTCGATCGGGCCGGACCGCATCGCCGAGGTGGCGCGCAGGTTCGGCCTCGGCCAGGTCTTCGACATCGGCGTCGCGGGCCAGCATGCCGGCCTGGTGCCCGACACCGCCTATAAGCGCCGCACCTTTCCGCACGATCCGGTCTGGCATCCGGGCGAGACCCCCAGCATGGGGATCGGTCAGGGCTATACCAACCTCAATCCGCTGCAGCTGTGCGTGCAGGCCTCGCGCCTGGCCAACGCCAAGAAGATGCTCAATCCGCGGCTGATCAAGTCGATCGGCGGCGTCGAGCAGCCGCCAGGCTCGGAGGCGGGCGATCTGCCATTCAATCCGGACCACATCCAGTTCGTCCGCGCCGCCATGGCCGACGTGGTCAAGTACGGCACCGCCGCGGCGACCGCCCAGCTCGGGCTGGGGCCGATCATGATGGCCGGCAAGACCGGCACCGCCCAGTCGCGAGGGTATGCCGGCGGCACCGGCGCGTACGGCGCCCGGGGC
>DATCFQ010000391.1:0-3202 GCA_036509495.1 Caulobacteraceae bacterium | reverse complement strand
AGGGTGACGTCGGCCTCGGTGAGGGCCCGGCGGAAGTCGCGGCCCAGGGTCTGCAAGCCGTGCGCATCGAGCAGCCGGTCGACCGGCGTGGCCTGCCAGCGCAACGCCGCCGGGATCAGGGCGCGGAAGGCCAAGTCGGCCAGGGGCGCCGGCCAGCGACCGAAGCGTTCGAGGGCCGGGCGGATGGGTCTCAGCGGACGATCGGGCGACCAATAGGCGTTGGAGATCGAGATATAGGGCACGCCGGCCGTGCGGGCGCTGGCGGCCAGCGACAGCCGCAGATCGCCGACCACCACCTGCGGGCGGGTCGCTTCGATCAGGGCGAGGTCGGCTTCGAAATAGGCCTCCAGCCGCGTGCGGCTGAAGACCGGCAGGCCGCGCTCCAGCCGCTCGGCGAACTCGGCCGGCGTCTGGGCCTGCAGCGGCAGCCATTGCAGCCCGGCCGGAGCCCAGCGGCGATAGATCTCTGGCGCGGCCAGCGCCACCTGGTAGCGAGACTTCGGCAGGGCGGTGGCCAGCGCCAGGGGCCGGGCGGCGTGAGCCAGGGTCGCGCCTTCGCCGATGAACAGCACGCGCACGCGTCCCTCGGACGAGGCGGATTTGCGTCCGCCGGGGGCGGCGGCGCGGGGCTTGGCGGCAGGACTCATCGGGGGGCCGGGGACTGCGCCCGCCAAGCTGCCACGATTGCGCGCCGGCTACAGCCCTATTCCGGGGACTCGGCCCGCTGGTCGCGCTTGGCCAGGACGCGCAGGCGCAGGGCGTTCAGCTTGATGAAGCCGCCCGCGTCGCGGTGGTCGTAGGCGACCTTGCCTTCCTCGAAGGTGACCAGGTCCTGGTCGTAGAGCGAGAAGGGGCTCTCGCGGCCGATGACGGCGACATTGCCCTTGTAGAGCTTCAGCCGCACCCGGCCGGTGACCAGCGCCTGGCTCTTGTCGATCAGCGCCTGCAGCATCTCGCGCTCGGGCGAAAACCAGAAGCCGTTGTAGATCAGCTCCGCATAGCGGGGCATCAGGTCGTCCTTCAGGTGCGCCGCGCCCCGGTCCAGGGTGATCGACTCCATGCCGCGGTGGGCGGCCAGCAGGATGGTCCCGCCCGGCGTCTCATACACCCCGCGCGACTTCATCCCGACGTAGCGGTTCTCCACCAGATCGAGCCGGCCGACGCCATTGTCGTAGCCCAGCTGGTTCAGCCGGGTGAGCAGGGCGGCGGGCGACAGCCGCTCGCCGTCGATGGCCACCGGGTCACCCTTCTCGAAATCGACGCTGATCACCGTCGCCTTGTCCGGCGCGGCCTCGGGCGAGATGGTGCGCTGATAGACGAACTCCGGCGGTTCGACGGCCGGGTCCTCCAGCACCTTGCCCTCGGAGGACGAGTGCAGGAGGTTGGCGTCCACCGAGAAGGGCGCCTCGCCGCGCTTGTCCTTGGCGATCGGGATCTGGTGCTTCTCGGCGAACTCGATCAGCGCCTCGCGGCTGGCGAAGCTCCATTCGCGCCAGGGGGCGATCACCCGGATGTTGGGTTCCAGGGCGTAGTAGGCGACTTCGTAGCGGACCTGGTCGTTTCCCTTGCCGGTGGAGCCGTGGGAGACGGCGTCCGCACCGACCTCGCGGGCGATGTCGATCTGGGTCTTGGCGATCAGCGGCCGGGCGATGGAGGTGCCGAGCAGATAGACGCCCTCGTAGAGCGCATTGGCGCGGAACATCGGGAAGACGTAGTCGCGGACGAATTCCTCGCGCAGGTCCTCGACGAAGATGTTCTCGGGCTTCACCCCCATCATCAGCGCCTTCTCGCGCGCCGGACCGAGCTCCTCGCCCTGGCCGAGGTCGGCGGTGAAGGTCACCACCTCGCAGCCATAGGTCTCCTGCAGCCACTTCAGGATGATCGAGGTGTCGAGCCCGCCGGAGTAGGCGAGCACGACCTTCTTGGGCGCCGGCAGGTCGGCCATGCGGGTTTTCCTTGCAGAGAGTCGCGCGCCTTAAAGGGCTTTGCGCGGTTGCGATCAAGGGCGGGGCGGCGCAAACGGCTGTGGAGGACCAGATCGCGTCATGGGGAGCCAGGGCTTGGACATCGTTCACGGCGCCCGCATGGCCTGGGGCGAGAACCTCGCCGCCCACCGGCAGGGCGGCATGGCCCACAAGGTGCTGTTCGAGGGCGAGGAGGGCTCGCCCGACAACTTCGTCTGGGTGCTGGCCAACGAGGGGTCCGACTATTATTCGCCCCGCCACCGCCATGCCTGGGACCAGGTGCGGCTGTGCCTGGAAGGCTCGATCCCGATCTCCAGGGACCTCAGGATCGACGAGGGCGAGGTCGGCTATTTCCCCGAGGGCGTGCCCTACGGCCCCCAGGAGGGCGGCCCGGACCGGCTGACCCTGGTGCTGCAGGTCGGCGGGGCCTCGGGCCTCGGCTACCTCAGCGCCCGCCAGCTGCGCGAGGCCCGCGCCGCCCTGGCCGAAGAGGGGGTGTTCGAGGGCGGGGTGTTCCGCCGCACCCAGGGCGAGGGCAAGGCCAACCTCGACGCCTATGAGGCGCTCTGGCGGCACGCCACCGGCCGGCCGATCGACTATCCCAAGCCGCGCTACAAGACCCCGATCCTGATGCGGCCGGGCGCCTTCGCCTGGCGCGCGGCCCCGGGCTTCCCGGGCGTCAGGGTCAAGCGGCTGGCCAGCTTCGCCGAGCGCGGCCTGGAGCTGGAGCTGCTGGCGCTGGACAAGGGCTCCGTCTGGCGCTTCGCGCCCTCGCCGCAGCGCCGCCTGGCGCTCATCCGCTCGGGCGAGGGGCGCTGCGAATCGACCAGCTACGAGGCCCTGACCGCCGTGCGCCTGGAGCCCGGCGAGGCCGCCGCGCTCAGCGCCGCCGCCGCCAGCGAAATCTTCGTCATCACCTTGGCTTTGGCGGCTTCACTCACCACCTAGACCTCAGAATCGGCGTCTGCGCCCGCATTTCGCCTCACATCCACCGCTATAGACCCCGGCCGAGCGCGTTTGCGGCGCCGCGCTTGCAACTGTCGTCGGCCATTGGCCCATTTGAAGCAGGATCCATGAAACCAAGAGTCTTGGCCGCGTCTCTGCTGTGCTTGGCGCTTGGCGTGGCTTCGGCCGCCTTGTCGCAGGGCCGCGCCGACGCCGCGTTCGAGACCCTGGCCCAGGGCTGGGCGCACGTGAACTATGAGATCAAGGCTCCCCGCTCGGAGGCCGCCGCGGCG